>JAZRNX010000117.1:0-7097 GCA_045648365.1 Acutalibacteraceae bacterium | reverse complement strand
GGATGAAGTAATTACGGCCATCCCCGAAAACAAGGTGGCAAGAATAAGCCAGTAGGAGTTTTTATGAATTTTAATAATGCAGCTTTTGAGGCGTGCTTTGGAACCCTTGAGCAATTAAAACCATCAGATATGCCTGAAGTTTGCTTTTCGGGGCGCTCTAACGTTGGAAAATCCTCTCTTATAAATAAAGTTCTCGGCAGAAAATCTTTGGCGAGGGTTAGTTCTACTCCCGGAAAAACTGTTACCATAAACTTTTATAAAGTAGGGGATATGCGCCTTGTTGATTTGCCAGGCTATGGTTATGCAAAAGTGCCTTTTAAGGAGAAGGATAGATGGTCTACCCTTATGGAAGGCTATTTTGGTACGGGCAGAGATATTAAGCTTTGTCTGCAACTAATTGATATGCGCCATAAGCCAACGGATTTCGATATTTCAATGCTGGAGTTTTTGCAGTATAACGAAATTCCCTATGCTATAATTCTCACAAAATGCGATAAACTAAATAAGACCGAGTTCGGTGCTAGGCTTGAAGGTTTCAAAGAAGAGCTTGGTGAACTAGGCAAGGGAATAACTATGATACCCTTTTCTGCTTTAAAGGGTACGGGCACAGAGGATGTCCGCGCCGAAATAGAAAATTCTATTGACAATTAAAATTTTGTAGTGTATAATCCATATATATTTTAAAGACATTGATGAAGAAAAGTACCTTTGAAGGCGGGGCAAAGTGAACTGCGGATAGTGGAAACGCAGTCTTGTGCGCAAAGGGAAGAACACTTCGGAGTCGCAAACTGAAAAGATTTCTTAGTAGGTAAGCCGTAGCCGATGCGTTAAATCGGTAACAACTGTCAGGTTGGAAAGGGACCGTTTTAAAACGGTAATTTAGGTGGCACCGCGGATATGCGTCTATTCGTCCTAAAAGTTTAGGGCTAATAGACGCTTTTTGTTTTGTATAATATATTAAAGGAGAAAAGATATGAAACACATTGATATTATTGATATTATGAAGGACGCTTCTTTTGTTGGTAAAACCGTTACAGTTTGCGGTTGGGTGCGCACTTCCCGTGATTCTAAAAATATGGCATTTTTGGAGCTTAATGACGGTACCACTCTTAAGCATTTGCAGATAGTTATTGATAAAAATGTTTTAAGTGAAATCGGTGAATTTATGAAGCTCGGCACCTCCTTAAAGGTAGTAGGTAAGGTGGTAGAGAGCGTTGTTGCCAAGGATAGCGTTGAGGTTAATGCCGAGGAAATTACTGTTCTTGGTGTTTGTCCTCCGGAATACCCTCTGCAGAAGAAACGCCATACCCTTGAATATTTAAGAACCATGCCCGCTTTGCGCGTTCGCACCAATACTTTTAATGCGGCTTTCAGAGTTCGTTCTGTTGTTTCCGCTTGTATCCACGAATTTTTCCAAGCCCGTCATTTCGCTTATATTCACACACCACTTATTACTGCAAGTGACTGCGAGGGCGCAGGTGAAATGTTTAAGGTAACCACCATCGGTTACAGCAACGAATATAAGAGTGAGGAAGAATATAACGAGGCAGATTTCTTCGGCAAGAAGGCGGCTTTATCCGTTTCGGGTCAGCTCGAAGGCGAAGTTGCGGCTATGGCCCTTGGTAAGATTTACACCTTTGGTCCTTCTTTCCGCGCCGAAAAGAGTAACACCCCCCGACATGTAGCAGAGTTCTGGCATGTTGAGCCTGAGGTTGCTTTTGCGGAACTTCCCGATATTATTGAAATCGCAGAAGGCTTAATTAAGCATATTATAAATTCTGTTCTCGAAAAATGTCCTGAAGAACTCAAATTCTTTGATGCTCACTTCGAAAAGGGACTTATTGAAAAACTAGAGAGTGTAGTAGCAAACGACTTTGCGGTTATGACCTATACCGAGGCGATTGAAGCCCTTAAAAACTGCGGCGAGCAGTTCCAGTACCCTGTTGAGTGGGGATGTGACCTGATGACCGAACACGAAAGATATATTTCTGAGGTTATTTGTAAGCGTCCCGTTTTCCTTACCGATTATCCGAAGGAAATTAAATCCTTCTATATGAAACAGAATGCAGACGGTAAAACCGTTGCCGCTACTGACCTTTTAGTACCCGGTGTTGGCGAAATTATCGGTTGCAGCGAAAGAGAAGCTGACCTTGATAAACTTTTAGAGGCAATGCAGGTTAGAGGCATGAATGTAGAAGATTACGAAGATTATATTGCTCTTCGCAAATTCGGCTCTGTTCCTCATAGCGGATTTGGTCTCGGTCTTGAAAGAATTATTATGTATGTTACAGGCATCCAGAATATTCGCGATGTTATTCTTTACCCCAGAACAGTTGGCTCTATCTCGTAATTTTTGGAGTTGTTTTTATGAAAAAATATAAAGCTAAATTAGATGTGCTTGAAACCCAGAAAGCCATTAGGTCGCTAAGACATAGATTTGAAGAGAATCTTTGTGATGCTTTAAATCTTTCCCGTGCTTCTGCACCTTTATTCGTAAAGAAGGGTAGCGGCCTTAACGATGACCTTAACGGTGTTGAGCGTCCTGTTAGTTTTGATATTGCCGACGGTGGCGAAATTGTTGAAGTTGTTCATTCTCTTGCGAAATGGAAGAGAATGGCTCTTGGTGAATACGGTTTTAAGATGCATACAGGTCTTTATACCGATATGAACGCTATCCGACGTGACGAAAAGTGCGATAATATTCACTCAATTTATGTTGACCAGTGGGATTGGGAAAAGGTTATTTCTGAAGAAGATAGAAACGAGGAATATTTAAAGGATACGGTAAAGCGTATCTATGCCGCTATTTTAAATACTGCGGATGGAGTTGAACGCAAATATTCTGTTCTTGAAAACTATCTTCCCCGTGATATTGCGTTTATAACCAGCCAAGAACTTTATGATATGTATCCCGATAAAACGGCAAAGGAAAGGGAAAATGCCATTGCTAAAAAGCACGGCGCGGTTTTCCTTATGAAAATCGGCGGAAAACTACGGAACGGCGAAAAGCACGATGGCAGAGCCCCCGACTATGATGACTGGGATTTGAACGGCGATATTCTTATTTATAACAAGGTTACCGATGCCGCTTTTGAAATTTCTTCAATGGGCATTAGAGTGGATAAAAAATCCCTTAAAAAGCAACTTGAAGCCGAGGGTAAACTCGATAGATTAGAGTTACCTTTCCATAAGGCACTTATGGAAGATAGATTGCCTCTTACAATAGGCGGCGGTATAGGACAGTCACGACTTTGTATGCTTCTTTTGCACAAGGCGCATATAGGCGAGGTACACGCATCTGTTTGGCCGCAAAAGGAAATAGATAGATGCAAAGAACTTGGTATTGAATTACTTTAAAATTAAATTAAGATATATTAAAAACCGATGGGCGAATTTGCTCATCGGTTTTTAACTTTTGGTAAAATTTGCCGATACTTTCAAAGAGTTTATTGTGTTTTTCACAAATAAAATAGAGGATTTTTGAATATAATGAATAAATATATCAGAAAACAGTATTTTTTTGAAAATTGCAGGATAAAAATTCACATAAAGAAGGTAAGAAAACACATTTACTATTGCAAAGTGGAAATGTATAAGAGAAAATGGATGTTTATCCACTACCATACTTTATATCGTCTATATATAAATCGGTCGGAAGGAGAAAAGGAAATGAGAAAAATCTTTTCAAAACGCGCTATGATGGGCGCAGTTGCGTTTTTTGGATGTATTGCCATTGCGGTAACAGCAGTTGCTATTCCTGCTTTTGGAACATCAGCCAGAACCGTAATCGTTGATACAGGTACAGTGCTTAACGAAAATTATCACGGTCTTGGTGATAATCTTTGGGTGGGCCCCTATGCTTACGGTATGAATGATGCTTACCAGGCGGTGAATGATATGCGTACAAATGTGGTTAAGCCCGCATATATGCGTATGATGTTTTTGCCTAACTGGCTGGTTGACGCAGAGTTAACTCCTGAGGAGCAGGAGTATAACTGGACTCACGGTATTTATAATTGGGACAGTGTGGAATTTAAATCCTTCCTCCGCAACGCTCAAACCATATATAACGGGGGCGGCAAAATCCTTCTTAACATGGGTGGCCGTATCACTGTTGAGATGACCGAGTGGTATGCTATTAAATCTGTTTCTATTTCCGAGGCCGGAACAAGAAGCGCACCAAAGGATATTCCTGCTTTTGCAAGAGCTACCGTTGCAATTATCAACAAGCTCAAAGAAAACGGCGTTAATGTTGATTACCTTTGTTTCCATAATGAAGTAAACGGCGGTAACTTTGAGGCCTTCTATGATAAGCGTGCTTATTGGGCAGAGGTTGTTAAGCAGACATCTATTGAACTTGATAAAGCAAATCTTCGTAGTATTGCTCTTAACAAGGCAGGTACTCGTGACGGTATATATGTTTTTGCAACTGAACTCGCAGGCTGGTCTGATGAAACTCCTATACGCGAATTTATTTCATTCTGCGATGAGCATCTTATAAAGAAGGGCTATGCCGACGGTGTTTCCAACCACCAGTATCAGCATGATAAAGGCGCAGAAACGGTTGTAGCACTTTCAAAAGAACTTAAGGACCTTTTCCCGAATATAGATTTGTTTATCAATGAGTTTAACGGTAAATATGCGTCTGCTCCATATAATAACACTGATATGGGCTCGCTTGCTTACCTCGAAAACGGATTCTCTAATCTTCTTACTCATGCGAATTCAGGTTATTCGGGCTCGGCTTCCTGGTTCTATTACGGAACCCTTATTGCACATCCTATGAATGTTGGCCAAAGTGCACTTGAAATGTGTTGTTGGGAATGTCCATCCGAAGGACTTGAAAGAGTAGGCGCTTACTTTGCTGAAAAGGCCTTGGCCGCTCGTTATATTCCCAAGAACTGCGCTACATATAAAACCGATGTTGATGCCGATGATATCTATGCAGCAAGCTACGGTAAGGGTGATGACTTTACCGTTTTGGTTGAGTTTGATACCAGTGATGCAGACCGCACAATAAATGTAAAACTCGGCTCCGATTTTGCAGGAAAGAAGTTCGGTGTTCACCTTACCAACACAATTGAAGATGTTGATGGCAACGGATATATAGATGATAAAAATATTGCTCTTAAAACAGGCGACCTTCTTGCTGTAAGAAGAGAAACCATTACCGCTGACCAGAACGGTACTCTTACCTGGACTCTTCCGAAAGAAGATAGTTTTATTAACGGCTTTATGGCATTTACCACTATGGATGAACAAATTCAGGTTCTTCTTGAAGAATCAGAACTTTCTGTAGTGCCCGGTGGTAGCGTAGATATCGCTGTTAAGGAAATTTTCGGCATAGATTGTGACGATTATAATTTCGAAGTTTATGATTACAGCGCCGCAGATGAAGAAGAAGATTACGCTTTCGCTTCAAAGCAGGTACTTAATTCCATCGGTACATTAGAGCAAAATGCAAGCGGCATTGCTACATTTACCGCTGATGCTAACCTTAAGAAAGGTGATACAATCGCCATTAAGGTAACACCTAATGTGTCAATGTCCGCTGAAACCGCAGGTTATGCTATTGCGATTATCAGAGTTGGTGAATACCGACTTTATCTTGACCATGCATTTGCTACCTCTCAGGGTGAATATTGTTCATTCCTTTATGAAATCGGTAGCGAGGTTAAACTTGAGGAACCCTCAACAAAGGGTATGCGTAATCCTAAATACTTAACCGCTAAAGGAATTACCTTTGAAGGTTGGTACGATAACCCTGAATTCACAGGAGAACCAATTACTAAAACTGATAAAACTTGGGATTCTACCGTTCACATTTATGGTAAATGGTCGGCTCCCACAATTGAGTAAAGGAGGAAGAAAAAATGAAAAAACTTATTAAAAAGCATATAAGCATAATTCTCTCCTTTGCCATTATTCTCACAACACTTCTTCCTGTTTTAACAGGTCTTGGCGGTGTTGCGGCTCTTTCTGCAGAGGAGCAGGTAGTAGTTGATAATCTTAAAGCCGCTTGGTGCAATTTATCACTCACGGAAAATGATTATAATATTCTTCCTAACCGTTGGTGGGGTCCAAACGGCGGTTCCGCTATTTCTGCTAATATGGCAGATAGCTCTACCTACGCGGAAACACTTCCCGAAGGTGTTGAACTCGGCGATAAGTATGCAGTATTCAAAGGACTCGGTGATGTAGCCGCTACCGAATCACAACAGTGCATACTTTACGAGTTTAAGAACGGTTCAAGTAACACATTTGGTGATAAGGACCGTACATCTTACAATATTGACACTATAGCTAATGTATATTTCTGGATTAAGATAGATAATATGACCAAGGACGCTAACCTTAGAATTAAGGTGCGCGGTCATAGTGGTGGAGAATATTTAATTCCCGAAACCGTTACTATTCCCGCGTCAAAAAGCGGTCAGTGGGTTAAGATTTCTCTTAAAGATGAAACCAGCGGTTCTTGGTGCGGAACTATTGCATCTCAACCCTTCTACAGAGTTATGTTTGCTCTTAATAATGTATCGGGCGCTACCGTGACTACGGGTTCGGGTACAATTGAGAAAAAGATAGATATTCCTACCGATAATGAAACTTCGGGTTGGTCACTTGTTGATTGGATTAAGGCCGCTTTAAAGGTCGATTTATCAATATATAGTAATACTCAAGATTTTGTTACGGCTCTTGCCGCTGCTAAAACTGCATTTGGTGAACAGTATGCTATCGCAAATCTCGTGAAAGAGTGGGAAGCATTGTCTGTTTACCACGACCCCGATATTAACCCTAACCGTTGGTGGAAACCCAATCCCAACGGTGCCGAATCTGCGGGTATGCAAAGTAGTTCTGCGTATACGGGCACTCTTCCCGAAGAGGTTGATTTAGGCGCTAACTTTGCCACGTTCACAGGTCTTGGCAATGCCGCAGGAATAAGCTCAAAGCAGTGTATATCTGATACAACAATTTCTAAAGGTTTAGTTGCATTCCAATTACCTTTAATGATATTGGGAAATTTAATATTTTCTCTACCTGCAATTTTTCTACCTCTTTTAGTTTTAGATCGTATGCCAGCTAATTTACAACATTTA
>JAZRNX010000116.1:0-15305 GCA_045648365.1 Acutalibacteraceae bacterium | reverse complement strand
GGAAAAGAGCGCAGGTTCGGGAATGAAGCGCTTGCTTGAAAAAATCAGTAATAATCGTTTTTCTGGTGTCGGAATTGGCGCGGGTGTAACGGCAATTGTTCAAAGTTCGTCGGCAACATCGGTAATGGTTATCGGCCTTGTGAACGCAGGTGTTATGACGCTTATGCAGGCAACCCCAATTATTATGGGCGCGAATATCGGTACAACCATTACGGGTGTATTGGTAGCTTTAAAAAATGATTATTTTAATATGGCAATGTACCTGCTTGCTTTTGCGGGTGTTATGATGGGCTTTTTGAAAAAGGAAAAAGTAAAAACCGCGGGTAGCCTTTGTTGTGGTCTGGGACTTATTTTCGTAGGTCTTGAAGTAATGAGTAGCGAACAGGCTTTCGGGAATCCGCTTGTTGAAGGTATGTTTACAGATATTTTCCAAAGAATAGATTTTCCGTTGCTTTTAATCTTTGTGGGTGTTATCTTTACCGCCCTTATTCAAAGCTCGTCCGCTTCTACAGGTGTTGTAATTACAATGGTGGGCGCGGGTGTATTGCCGCTTGATATGGCACTATTTATCGTACTTGGTGCAAATATCGGTACTTGTGTAACCGCATTGCTTGCATCGGTTGGCGCTAATGCTAATTCAAAGCGTGTGGCTCTTATCCACTTTACCTTTAATACAATCGGAACAGTTATTTTTGCCGCAATAATCTGGATATTCAAGGAGCCAATGGTAAATCTTTTGGTTTCGCTCTTCCCGGGGGATGACCAAATGTCGCTTCAGATGAGAGTATCCGCTTTCCATGTTATATTCAATGTTACTACCACCTGTGTTTTGCTTCCGTTTGTAAAGCAGTTAGTTAAGTATTCCTGCACAGTTATTAAGGATAAAAAGGAAACCGACGGAGCGCTTACCCTTAAATATGTTGACGACAGACTGTTAACAACACCGCCTGTTGCACTCATGCAGGTTAAGAAAGAAATTGAATATATGCTCACACTTGTAGAGGAAAACACAAGGCTTTCTTTTGCCGCTATTGATAATGGCTCTACAGAGCACAGCGAAACCGTTCAAAGCAATGAACAGGTTATCGACTACACTAACCGCGCCTTAACCCAATTTTTAATTAAGCTGTCGGCTAATGTGGAAGAAAGCGATGAAAAAATAATAGGCACGTATTTTCATGTTCTCAACGACCTTGAGCGTATCGGTGATAACGCTGAGAATTTCCACGAAATCGGCGTAGAAATGCTTAATAAGAGTATCAAGTTTTCCGATAAGGCACATAGCGGTATTACCGAAATGCGTGAAAGCATTATGCAAATGTTTGCTATATCTAAGGATGCTTTTGTAAACTTGAATAAAGAAGAATTATCTGAGCTTGCTGTTTTAGAAGAAAAAGTTGACGGTAAGAAAAAAGCGTTTATAGCAAGCCACTTTGCGCGTCTTGCCGAAGGTAATTGCAGCGCCGATGTAAGCCCTTATTATTCATCAATAATATCGGGACTTGAGCGCGTTGCCGACCACCTTGTAAATGTTGGTTTTAGTATTGTGAATCCTACAGGTTCTCAGAAAGCAGATGCATAAAAAATTCCGCTTGGGAGACACTTCGTAAAGAAGTGTCTCCCAATTTCTTTTTTACTGAAAATGACACTTTCGCAAGATAAGTTTCAAGGCAGTATAACGCATATAACTGCGAAACAATACAATTCGCCGTAATACGAATATAACTAAGGCACCTTCCGTAAGGAAGGTGCCTCTTAAGCGGTGTTTAATTTTTATATATCAAGCTTTGTTATGTCATCAAGGGACTCACGCTTAACAGCAATGTAGGATTTTCCATCTTTTAGCATTACTACAGGCGGACGGGGGATTCTGTTATAATTTGAAGCCATTGAGTAGTGATAAGCGCCAGTTGTAAGCACAGCAACAATGTCGCCTCTCTTCATATTAGAGGGCATATTAACCTTTTCTTGAATTATATCGCCGCTTTCACAGCAACGGCCAACAATATCGCAAATCATATTTCTGTCGTCATCCATTTTTTCGGCGGGAACTACGGTATATTCTGCGCCGTAAAGCACAAAACGGGGATTATCGGTCATACCGCCGTCAACCGAGATATAGTTTTTATATCCCGTGATTTTTTTAAGTGCGCCCATAGTATAAAGGGTTAAACCTGCATCGGCAACAATACTTCTTCCAGGCTCAAAATATATATGGGGAAGGGGAATGCCGTATTTTTCAGCCTCTGCTTTAACACAAGCTCCAACCTCTAAAATGTTAGCGTATATATCAATTTCGGGGTCGCGATTTGTGTATCTAACGCCGTAACCGCCGCCTAAATCGAGAATTTCTGCGGTGTATCCAAAGGCATTTTTCATATCGTTAATAAAGGCCATCATAACATAAACGGTGGCAATATAAACGGAAGAATCAAAAACCTGAGAGCCAACGTGACAATGGAAACCCTTTAAAGTGATGTTTTTAAGGGAAAGAGCGAGACCTGTTATTTCTTTGGCTTGACCTGTTTCGATAGCAGAGCCGAATTTGGAATCAACCTTGCCCGTTGCTACCTCCTCATAGGTGTGAGGGTCAATGCCGGGGGTGATACGAAGAATAATATTCGGTTTTGTATTTAACTGCTTTGCAATACCATCAATAGCGAGAAGTTCTTCCTCACAGTCTACCACGAAATAACCAACACCGTTTTCTATGGCGTATTTTATATCCTCATTGGTTTTATTATTGGAGTGAAAAAATGAGTTTTCTAAGGGGAAGTCCGCCTTTTTAGCAGTGGCAATTTCTCCGCTTGAAACCACATCTATACCCATGTTTTCTTCCTGCATAATCTCATATATACGCTTAAAGGAAGCCGCCTTTGAGGCATATAGAATATGACCTTTATCGCCAAAGGCTTCGCGTACGGCATTTACATATATTTTGCAGAGTTTACGGATTCTGTCCTCATCATAAAGATATAAGGGTGTACCGTATTCCTTTGCTAAATCAGATGTATTTTGACCTGCAAAATATAGGGTATTATCCTTAACCGATAGGTTTTCGCAGATTAAATCCTTTGAAAAGTTGGAGTCGTTCACAGTAATTTCCTTTCGGGATTTTAATTAAAGTAAATGTTTTCTAATTTCTTCGTTTGAAAGAGGGGATAGGTCGCGAGGCGCAACATCAAAAACAGTAATAGCGCCCTTTTCGCCCTTTGAGTTCATTTTAAATACAGCACGGGCGAAGGCCACCAAGACACTTGCAGTAAATTCGGGGTTTGAATCAAGCTTTAAGCTATATTCTATAATATGATGATTTTCACCGTTTTGTCCAGTTGTGCCCGAATGGATTACAAATCCGCCGTGAGGGATACCGCTATGATTTTTCATAAGCTCTTCTTGGGTAATGAAGGTTACGGTTGTATCATAATCGGCGAAGTAGTTGGGCATGGTTTTAATTTCGCTTTCTATCCTATTAAGGTCTGCTCCTTCTTCTGCCACTACATAACATTCTCTTAAATGCTTTTCGCGGGTTGTAAGCTCAGGGTTTTCACCGTTTCTAACACGCGCGAGTGCATCATCAATAGGAACCGTATACTGACGGGCATCCTTAACCCCGTCAATTCTTCTTATGGCATCAGAGTGACCTTGGCTAACGCCTCTGCCCCAAAAGGTATAATCATTGCCATCGGGCAAAATTGCCGAGCCGTAAAGACGGGCAAGGGAGAACATACCGGGGTCCCAACCGCCTGAAATCAGAGCCAAGTTACCGCCTTTTTGGGCGGATTTGTTGACATTTTCAAAATGCTCGGGGATTTTGGCGTGGGTATCAAAGCTATCTATAACGCAGAAATTTTCTGCCAAAGCGGGCGTCATAGCGGGAAGGTCTGTGGCGCTGCCGCCGCAAATTATTACCGCATCAATATCGTTTTTATATTTTAAAATATCGTCGGCGCGGTAAACGGGGGTATCAAAAACCGTTTTAACGCTTTCGGGGGCTCTTCTTGTGAAAACACCGAAAAGCTCCATATCAGAAGCGGTTTTTACCGCACATTCAACGCCTTTGCCTAAATTGCCGTATCCGTAAATAGCGAGCTTCATAAAATCACCTAAAATCAGATTTTTATACCTGCATTTTTCATTGCAGCAATGAGTTTTGCTTCGTTTTCTTCCTCCATAGGAGTAAGGGGCAGACGGAGATAGTTTTCACCAAAGCCCATTTTTGCCATAGCCGCCTTTGCGGGAATGGGGTTAACTTCGCAGAAAAGGGCATCAACAAGGGGTAAAAGTTCAAGCTGTACCTTTCGTGCGGAAACTACATCGCCATTTAAAAAGTCGTGACACATTTTTGAAGTTTCAGCGGGTAAAAGATTGGAAAGCACCGAAATAACGCCTTTGCCGCCAAGAGAAAGGACGGGCACTATCTGGTCGTCATTGCCTGAATAGATATCGAGGTCGTCACCGCAAAGATGGGCAACCTCGGCGATTTGAGAAATGTTACCGCTGGCTTCCTTAATAGCAACTATATTGGGATGCTTAGAGAGAACTGCGCAGGTTTTAGGAAGCAAATTGCAACCTGTCCTGCTTGGAACATTATAAAGTATGCAAGGTTTGGTACTCGCATCTGCAATAGCGGTAAAGGATTTAATAAGACCGTTTTGCGTAGCCTTATTATAGTAAGGTGTAACGAGGAGCATAGCATCTGCGCCCACTTCACAAGCGTACTTTGTAAGTTCAATGGCATAAGCTACATCGTTAGAGCCCGTTCCTGCGATAACGGGAATGCGACCTCCTACTTTATCAACACAATATTTGATAACTTCCTTATGTTCGCTATCGGTAAGGGTTGAGCCTTCGCCCGTTGTACCTGCAACAACGATGGCATCGATTCCGCTTTCGATTTGCCACTCTATAAGTTTGCCGAAATTTTCGAAATCTACCCCATTTTCATTAAGGGGAGTAACGATGGCGGTGGCGGCGCCTTCAAAAATAGTGTTTTTCATAATTTTCCTCCAAATTTCTCCTCCGAGCAAAGTAAAAGGATAGCCGTTTTCATAAAATGGCTATCCTCAAATCTCATAATAATAACTATAAGAATTAAGATAGCACTCCGCATTTTTGCGACAACAGAGCGGATATTATCCGAACTGCCAGAAAGGTATATGCCACTATACCCACTTCGGCATTCGCCCCTTTCCCGTAAGGCTTTGGCAACCCCTTTAATCAGGTGAATTACGGTACTCTTGACTGAATGCGCCTCTATCAAAACTATGTGGACAGTTTAACATAAACAAAGTCGCTTGTCAACAACAAAATTAAATATTTGAAAGCAAATTATCAATGTCTTCTTCAGATTTAAAGTTAATCTCCGTATTCGCTTTATAAAGCGACCATATTTCACGGTGAACAGCAGTTTCCCCGCACTTTACGGTTTTGAGTTCACCCAAGGATTCAACCTCGATAAATATATCATTTGTATAGGTTTCAAAATTGCAACCGCCGTCAGCGTAATTACCGTCAGGTAAATGCGATTCTATTCTCTTGCAGAAAATATTGCCGTTTTTGCAGTAATAAGCAGTGGCTTTATTAAGGTCAAGACCGAGTTTTATAGGTGTCTCGGCATTTTCATCCTGCCTGAGAGTCACATAGCGTTTGCCAAAATAAATTCTTTTGTCCGTGAGGTCGGTATAGGGCCAAACAATAATTTTGCGGTTAGCCAAAAGCCCTGTATCGTTGTCATTGGTAGGTATAACTAATGTACCACCCTTAGAGCAGACAGAAAGACCCCAAACAGCAAATTCTTTTTCCTGCTTTTCAAAATTGGTAACTCGCATAGTAACCTGCATAGAAGCATCATCGCTATCCATTTTGATTTCCAATTGCTTTTGAAGATTAGTGGCCGTTTCGGTAGGAGGAGTGAAGATAGCGCCGTTTTCTGTTTCGGTGACAGTTACCTTCTGGTCATCAGGGTTATAGCAATAAGGATAACTTTCAGGTGATACCCAAATTCTGTGACCGCCCATATTCTCCCATTTTTTGCCTTTTCCAAAAAATTCTTCATATTCCTTATCGGCGCGGCTACCCGCATTTTTACGGTCGTCGCACATTATGTTTTCTCCGCCTACAAAACCAAAACGGATAATGCGGGGACCTATATCTACAGTAACAAATGCCTCAATAATTCCATTGGAAATTGAAACTACGCGCCCGTAATCTTTATAATTTTCTAAAGTGTTAATACTAATCATTATTGACATCCTTTATCAGTTTAAAAGTATATTCAGCTCCGCAGGTCTGCGGGTTTTCAAGAGAGAGGGAGAAAATATCGGTAGCTCTGGCTTCGGTTTCCAAAACCTTTATAGCGGCTTTACCGAGGGTGCTGATTTCTGCCACCCGTTTAACAAGGGGAAGGGTAGGTTTGAATTCTTTAAGATGTCTCTCTCCAAATTTGTTAAATCCGAGAATTCGTACATAGGGAGGAGTTTTCATAAAGAATTCATCATCAAGGCGAAGGTAGGCTGAAAGAATAAGACGGCGCACACGGGCGAGGGTATATCTCTTGCTCTTAAGTAGGTCGCAAAGTTCTTCATAGCTATCGGCCTGACGAGCAGAGGCAAATAGGGCGTTATCAAGACCTTCGCTCAAATCAGGAAGATTTCTGAAATCAACCTTACTGGTAAGACGAAGTGAAGAAAGAATAGCTCTTTCAAGAAGTCTCATATCTGAAATGTTTGCGGTTTTTAACAAATTTATGCACTCGCTGGGCATAAATTCCTCGAATTCTCCGAAAGCGTTTTCTCTGATTTTTTCTCTTATAAAAGATGCGCTTGCAAAGTCATCTATTACCCCTTGGTCATGTCCCGCGCCTTGCCTTCTAACGCAGGAGAATTTAATATCTAAATTTAGTTTCTTTGCTGCTACAATATACTCAATTCCTAGGTTATCATTGGCGTTTTTAAGTAAGGAAATATCTCCGCCTAAATTTTTTACGGCATTTTCACGGGCTGTGGCAAAGGTGATACCCTTTTTAATTTCTTCCGAAACGAGAGAGTCAAATTCTTCTGATAAAAGAATATCGGCGATGGCATAGAGCTTCTTCATATCTCCGCATTCGCTGCCGAAAATAATTTCATCGCAGCCGCAGTTGTAAAGTTGCGAAACACCGCCCAAAGCAAAATTCTGCGCTGTAGACATTGACCATAAAATAGGTAATTCCACTACGATATCTGCACCGCAGGAAAGGGCCATACGGGCTCTTACATCCTTTGAAACTATGGCGGTTTCTCCGCGCTGAACGAAATTGCCGCTTATGGCGCAGATAACCGTTTTACCGCTTTCAGTGGCGCGGTCAAGGATATATTTATGTCCGTTATGAAGGGGGTTAAATTCGGCTATAATACCAATTGCTGACAAATTCGTTCACCTCACTTTAAAAAAGTATCTAAAAAACCTTGAAAAATTTATATAAATAAAGTATTATATATAAGATATATTATCACAAGTTTTTACATTGTTCAACAATAATTTGTAAGGAGTGTCAAGTTCATGAAAATTTTCGTAGTTAACGCAGGTAGTTCATCCCTTAAATATCAGCTTATTGATATGGAAAATGAGCAGGTACTTGCAAAAGGTCTTTGTGAAAGAATCGGTGTTTCGGGTAGCATTACCCATAAAGCATTTGATGGCAGAGTTTATACTGCTGAAACCCCAATGCCTACTCATAGCGAGGCTTTTGAGGCGGTTTTGTTTGCTCTCGTTAAGAGTGAAGCAAAGGTTATAGATTCCTTTGATGAAATTTCGGCTATCGGTCACCGCGTAGTTCAGGGCGGTGCCGTTTATAAAAATTCTTGCCTTATTGACGAAAAGCTTCTCGAAACTGTTTCTGCACTCGGTGTTATGGCACCCCTTCATAACCCCGCTAACGTACTTGCTATTAGAGCTTGTGCTAAAACCTTCGGCGAAAAAATGCCTCAGGTTGCAGTTTTCGATACCTCTTTCCATCAGACAATGCCAGAAAAAGCATATATGTATGCTCTTCCTTATGAATATTATGAGAAACACAACATCCGTCGCTACGGCGCTCACGGTACATCTCATCGCTTTGTAAGTGATAGAGTATGCGAGGTTGCAGGAGTTAACAAAAAAGATGTTAAGATGATTACCTGTCACCTTGGTAACGGTTGCTCAATTTCCGCAGTTAAGAACGGCGAATGTGTAGATACCTCTATGGGCTTTACCCCCCTTGATGGATTTATGATGGGTACAAGAACAGGTACTCTCGACCCTTCTGTTGTTACCTATATTGCCGATAAAGAGGGCTTAACCCCCGCAGAGATGGATTCTATTATGAATAAAAAATCGGGTATGCTGGGTGTTTCCGGCGTATCCAACGATAACCGTGACCTTGTTGCCGCCGCTAAGGACGGTAATAAGCGCGCTCAGCTTGCCCTTGATATGCAGCGTTATCAGATTGCTAAATGCGTTGGCTCATATGTTGCCGCTATGAATGGCGTTGATATTATCCTATTTACAGGCGGTATCGGTGAAAATGACCCAGCTCTTCGCGCAGAAGTTTGCGGATATTTGGAGTTCTTAGGTCTTAAGCTCGATGAAGCTGCTAACGGCACAAGAGGCGAGGAAATTAAGATTTCTGCAGAGGACAGTAAGGTAGCAGTTTATGTTATCCCCACCAATGAGGAACTTGCTATTGCAAGAGATACCCGTGATATTGTGGAGAAACTCTGATTGTGAATATTAATGATATCAAAGCCCGTATTAATTCGGGTTATTACGACCAAACCTTCGATACCCTTTATAGTGACATAAATTCTGCAAGAGAACGCTATCTGAAAGCACTTTCGGGATTTGAGGAACTATATGGGGATAGGGATAATATCCGCCTCTTTTCTGCCCCCGGCAGAACCGAAATCGGCGGTAATCATACCGACCATCAGCACGGTTGTGTCCTCGCTGGTAGTGTTGACTGTGATGTTATCGCAGTTGTAAGTGAAAACGAAAGCGATACGGTTTCCATAAAATCCGAGGGTTACCCAAGGGACTATGTAAATATCAATGAGCTTTCTCCCGATAGTGATGAATTCGGTCACGCAAGTTCATTAATCCGCGGTGTTTTGGCAGGATTTAGTGAAATGGGTTTCTGCTTGGGCGGCTTTGATGCCTATACCACCTCAAGCGTTTTAAAGGGCTCGGGGCTTTCTTCCTCCGCCGCCTTTGAGGTTTTGGTTTCCAATATTGTTAATTCTCTTTTCTGCGAGGCTCGGGTTGATGCGGTTACCATCGCTAAAATTTCCCAGATGGCAGAAAATGTTTATTTCGGTAAACCGAGCGGCCTTCTTGACCAGATGGCAAGTAGCGTAGGCGGTTTCACCTTCGCCGATTTTAATGACCCTAAAAACCCTCAAATTGAGAAGATAGATATTGATTTATCGAAATCAGATTATACTCTCTGCGTTGTGGATACGGGCGGAAATCACTCTGATTTAACGGGTGATTATGCCGATATAACAACCGAGTGTAAAGCGGTAAGTAACTACCTTGGCGTTGAGTTTTTAAGGGACGCTGATACGAATAGATTTTATAAAGAATTGGCTACTATCCGCAAAACCTGCGGCGATAGAGCGGCTCTTAGAGCAATTCATTTCTTTAATGAAAACAGTAGAGTTTTAGCCCAAAAGGAAGCCCTTAAAAATTCCGATTTCCCTGAGTTTATCCGCCTTGTAAATGAATCGGGCGAATCTTCGTATAAATATCTTCAAAATTTATATTCCAATTCTAATGTACGGGAGCAAGGCCTTTCCCTTGCCATCGCCCTTACAAAACAGTTCTTAAACGGTAAGGGCGCCTGCCGTATTCACGGCGGCGGCTTTGCGGGAACAATCCAGTGCTATATCCCCAAGGAAATGCTTTCCGATTATAAAAATATGATAGAAGCCGTTTACGGCAAGGGCGCTTGCATGCCCCTTAAAATTCGTGCTTTAGGCGGAACAGAATTGGTATAACAAAAAACGCTATCTCACAAGAAATGAGATAGCGTTTGTTATATTAAAGATTGTAAAGATAGAAAATTTCAACAAAAACATAAATTTATTATACCATAAAATTAAAAGTTTTTCAAGGTATTGAGAATAAATACTCCGTTTTATACATAAACGAAATTTCAATTTTCTTCAATATGTCAATAGTATATCTTTCTGTTTTTTGCTATAATGAAAAAGGAATAATTTTCCAAATAAACAAACAGGAGATGTGAAATCATGAAAAAGAAAAACAGAACCACAAATTGCAATAGAAAGTTGCTTAAAACAATTTCAGTAATTCTTTCTCTTTTGATGATTCTCACAGTAATTCCTATTGTTGCCTCTGCTGAAGAATCATCGGCGGAGCAAAATTTAAATTTAGAAGAAACCACCGTGCAGAACACCGAAATTGTCGGTGAAATCATAGAAAAAAGAGAGCCTGACACAAAACACTTTTTAATGAGTGATGGCAGTGTTGTGGCGGCAAAATATACCGTTCCCGTTCACTATTACGATGAAAACGGGGTTCTTAAGGATGTGGATAACAGTTTATCCGAAGAGAAGGATTCTGAAACGGGGAAAGCTCAACTTTCGAATAAAAACAATACTTTTGAAGTTAAGTTTTCTAAAAAAAGCAACGGAAATAAACTTGTAACATTAAAAAAAGATAATCACAAGGTATCTTGGGATTTAGTTGGCGCGAAAAAGGTTTCCGCGGAATATTCTGATTCTGCAGAAGACCAAACCAATGACCCGATGATACTCCAAAAACTTACAAGCAGCGTTAAATATAGCGATATCTTAAAATCGGTAGATATCGTTTATTCCGTCGATGCTTCTAAGGTTAAAGAAAAAATAGTTTTAAAGGATGAAAAAGCTCCCGAAAGTTATGAGTTTTCTTATAAAGTTAATAAATTAGATTACAGAATCACAGAAGATGGAAATATTGAGTTGTACGATAAAAAATCTCCATCTGAAATTGTATTTACTATCGAAAAACCATATATGTATGATGCCGATAAAGCATATTCTGAAGATATCTTGATGGATATAGAAGAAACAAATAATGGTTTTGAAATAACACTTATCCCTGATAAAAATTGGATTAATTCTGAGGAAAGAGTCTATCCTATCGTAATCGACCCGCCAGCCACTTCAAGTACGGTAAGAAGCGATATATGGGATATTGATATGATGCAAAATCAGTCCCAAATGTTCAGTTGTAATGCAGAGGATTTGGTTGTAGGTGTTGATAATTTAGGGCGCATCTTTCGAAGCGTTATTAAATTCAACAATATGCCTATAGTAGATACTAATAGCGCAATTATCAGTGCCAGATTAAATGTAACCGCATATCAAGGCATTGTAAAAGCAGATGATGTAGCACCTCGCCCTCGACCATCAGGAAATCCAATAGTTAATTTTCACCGTGTAACTGCGGATTGGCCTGAAACAACGGATTGGAATACAACAGCTGATGATTATGACCCGATAATTGAAGATTATTTTATTTATAATGCTACTGATACAAATTTTCAGGTAGATATAACAAAGGTAGTTTCGGGATGGTACAAAGGCCAATATTCTAATTACGGAATAATGTTAAAAAGCGCTGATGAAACAACAGCTAATCGTGCTATGCAGTTCACGTCGTCTGATTGGGGATATGAAGACAACGATGTTCACAAATCATATCGCCCGGTGTTGATTATAAATTACAGAAACACTATAGGACTTGAGGACTATTGGAGTTACACAACTCAGGATATGGGTGGATATGGCACAGGATATGTAAATAATTATAACGGCAACCTTACATATATCCATAATGATGTAAGTTTTAATTCACTTGTAAATGGATTTACTATATCTCACGTATATAACAGTGTAAATTCAAGTAGTCCAACAGGCCGTTATGGAAAAGGTTGGAGTTTAAATTTAGTTCAAACATTTGAACCCGTAACGATAGAAGGGAATAGCTCTGTTAAATATGTGTATACAGACGGTGATGGCACCGAACATTATTTTATAGAAAGCGGTATAGATGCCGCGGTGGACGAGGATGGTCTTGGATACACATATAACAAAATTTCTGAGGGACAACTTATGAGCAAACTCACACATAAGGATGGCACGGTTTTAAAGTTTGATATGTGGGGTGCATTGCGCACAATAACCGATACTAACGGCAATACCATAAATTTAAATTATTCACCGGTTCCGGATCAGTTCAATTATTTGTCAACTATAACCACATCTTCTGGCGGCGCCATATTTCTACATTATGATAACGAATACAAATTATCATATATTGTTGATAATGCCGGTAGAACAACGTATTTTTCATATACAGATGGAAATTTAACTAAAATCACGTATCCCGATAATACAATCTTAAAGTTCGAATATTGCTCGGGTGTCTCAGGCATTAGTGGAAGTACTAGCTGGTTGCACGGCGTTATTTTACCCAACAATTTTCAATATCGTTACGGTAATTATAATGATGGCAAAGTATATGTGTCAACTCAACTATCTGTATTTGGAGAACAGAGAAATCAAAATTATTACTCATATTATAACAATAATACTTGCATACGAGATTCCCAAGACAGATGCATAAATTATCAGTTTGATAGTTTTGGTAGAGTTACATGTGCGTATGATAGTCAGGGAAATTCGTATTCCGAATTGTACACACCGGTCAGCACCACAAAAGATGGAATTTTTGCAAATAACAAATTAAGTTTAACCTCTAACAACATAAAATATATTAACAATCTTATTGCCAATCCTGTGTTTTCGGACGGTCTATCTTCGTGGATTCCGTATATTGAAGCGCCAAATGAAACGCAAGTTTCGGTAGTAAACGACCAAACATATATTTCATCAAATAGTATAAAGATAAGCAGTACAGCGAGTAGTATTCAAACGCTGCTTCAAGTTCCTAATACAATCGCCGGAAAAACTTATACAATTTCGGCAAATATAAAGACCGAAAATATAGTTTCGTCTATTGACCGAGGCGCCGCATTAGAAGTTGTTACTAATACTTCGTCAGGGCAAAAATGGTATTTGTCTGATTTTGTTTCAGGCACAACCGATACATTAATAAACAACGGATATAAAAATCTTGCCGTAACAGTAAATCTGGCGCCCGACGAGTATATATTAAGAATTGGTGTTGGCCTTTACAATGCTTCCGGCACCGTATGGATAGACAGCGTTCAAGTTGAAGAAGACGATACGGCAAATAAAACTAATTTGCTTTCTAATTCAAGCTTTGAAAATGGGATATCCGGTTTTATTGCTAATTTTGGTTCATCTACAGGCAACGGAGCATCGACTGCGCAAAATCAAAGCGGCTCTTATTCTTGCAAAATAGTTGGAGAACCGTCACAAACACGCAGTATCTGTCAAAGGGTTAATATTTCAGGTAAGGCGGGAGATGTCTATTCACTTGGCGGTTGGGGTATGGCGAATTCTGTTGCAACTGCTTTTAGCAACCTTAATTTAAAGCCTAATTTCAGAATGTATCTCAATGTGTATAATGGCTCCAATATTGTAGAAGGATTTGAGGCGAAATTTAACGAACAGATAACAGATTGGCAATATGTTTCAAAAACAGTCGTTTTAAATAAAGATTATACAATGCTTGAGGTATTCTTTACTTACGACTATAACTGTAACACTGCATATTTTGACAATATGTTTTTGTATCGAGACACAGCTCAAAGTTATCAATATGACGAAAACGGAAATGTTGTGTCAACGGCGGACCATGCCGCACAGCAATCAAGCTTTGAATACAGCAACAATAATCTTACCAAGCTAATAAATCCTGACGGTACAACTTATGAATACACCTATGACACAAAAAAGAATCTTACTGATGCGGAATCAAATATAGGTGTAAAGTATCATATGACATATGATAGCAACGGTAATGTATTAACTGCAGAAACAACCTCTACCAATGATAGCAGCAGTGAAAAAATAACTTCATCTGCTACTTACCAAAACAACGGTAACTACCCACATACCGTAACTGATAGTCGCGGCAACACAACAACCTATACCTATGATACTGCTCGCGGCTTACAAACAGGCGTTACCGATGCTAAAGGCAATACCACCGCATATGAATACAATCCGCTTAATGACAGGCTTGACTATGTAATATCGGGCGACAATATAGTTGAGTATTACTATAACTCGGTTGGTCAACTCACGGGTATTGAGTCACCTTCGGCAACCAGATATGCCTTTGTTTATGATGATTTTGGCAACACAAGCGAAATCTATATGGAGCAGCAAATTCTGGTAAAAAACGAATATGATATTTCAAGGGGACTTTTAACACAGGCAACTTACGGTAACGGACAAAAAATAGGATATACATATGATATGCTTGACCGCATAACCCAAAAGTTATATAATAATATTGTAAAGGTTAAGTTGCGTTACGATAAATTTGGTAACCTATACGAAAAGCAAGATTTATTTACCAATACAACATTTAATTACAGCTATGACCTTATAGGTAGAGTAATGGGTGTAAACGCAAGTAACGGAACTTCTATTCACTATGTTTATGATGATTTTAACCGCATAGAAAGATATGTTGCCAAAATCGGTGACAACACAAACAACACCGAATATATCTACGGCGATAACGCTGTTAGCGGTCAGAAAAACGGTCTTATATACGGTGTTAAGCAAAACGGTACACAGCGCATAGGTTATGTTTATGACAGTCTGGCAAGGTTGCAAAACCGTACGCTTAATACGACGGTACCCTTTGTTACCGAGTACGGATATTTACAAGGCGCCTTAACGGGTACTACCACTACAATGGTAAAAACAGTAAAAAACGGTAATGATACTTATGAGTATTCGTATGATGCGTTGGGTAATATAACACAAATTAAAAAGAACGGCACAATTTACGAAAGTTATACATACGACAGCCTTAACCAATTAAAAACCGTAACACGCGGTAGTGATACATACGCCTACACTTATGATAACGGCGGTAATATACGGTCGGTTACCAAAAACGGCGAAACGATTAAAAGCTATACGTACGGTGACAGGCAATGGTTTGATTTGCTAACGGCATATAACGGTCAAACTATTACCTATGATGAAATCGGTAATCCACTTACCTACCGTGACGGCTATAGCTTTACATGGTCTAACGGCAGACAGCTTACAGGTATTACAAAGGGTACAGATAACATATCCTATCTATATAATGCTGATGGACTTAGG
>JAZRNX010000115.1:0-2269 GCA_045648365.1 Acutalibacteraceae bacterium | reverse complement strand
GTATCAATAAATTTACGCCTGCCTGATGGCCCATCTTTTATTAATGAAAGGTGAGACGGTGAAAAAATAACCGCGTAAAACGAACCTATAAGCCCCGGTACCGACACATATATCGAAAAAGATTCATCCATAAACGATGAGATTGATAAACTGCGCCATTCGGCAACCTGTGCGCTCTCGGAGCGCCGCGACGTTATAATAGTTGCCTCGGTTTCTTGCATTTATTCTCTCGGCGACCCTATTGATTATAGAAATATGGTAATTTCTCTCAGAACGGGTATGGAAAAGGGAAGAGATGAACTAATTGCAAAACTTGTTGATTTGCAGTATGAACGAAATGATATTAACTTTGTCCGCAATAAATTCAGAGTCCGCGGTGATACGGTTGAAGTTTATCCTGCATATTCCTACGGTGACGCTCTGCGAATCGAGTTTTTTGGCGATGAAATCGAGCGAATAAGCGAAATTAATACCCTGACGGGCGAGGTTAAACAGTTTTTAAATCATACTGCCATTTATCCCGCATCTCACTATATCGTTCCTGCCGATAAGATGGAATCCGCACTTGCAGAGATTAAGAGGGAAATGGAAGAAAGGGTAGATTTCTTCACCGAAAACGAGAAATATATTGAAGCCCAGAGAATTAGACAGAGAACTGAATATGATATAGAAATGCTCCGCGAAATCGGTGTTTGCAAGGGTATAGAAAACTATTCCCGTGTGCTTTCGGGCAGAAAACCCGGTAGTGTTCCTACTACTCTTCTTGATTATTTCCCTGATGATTTTCTTCTCTTTGTGGATGAATCTCATGTAACCTTACCTCAAGTCAGGGGTATGTTCGGTGGGGACAGGGGAAGAAAGGATAACCTTATTGAATACGGTTTCCGTCTGCCTTCTGCATACGATAACCGTCCACTTAATTTTGAGGAATTTTATTCTCATATAAATCAAGTGGTTTTCGTTTCAGCAACCCCCGCCCAGTTTGAAAAAGACCACGCCTCGCAGATAGTTGAGCAGGTCATAAGACCAACGGGACTTTTAGACCCCCTTGTTGCTGTTAAACCAAGTGATGGGCAGATTGATGATATAGTATCGGAAATTAATATGCGCACTGAAAAAGGGGAAAGGGTGCTGATTACAACCCTTACCAAAAAAATGGCAGAGGACCTTACGGAATATCTTGAAAACTTAGGAATTCGCGTAAGGTATATGCACTATGATATTGATACCATTGAGCGTATGCAGATTATCCGTGATTTGCGACTTGGCGAATTTGATGTTTTGGTGGGCATTAACCTTCTCCGTGAAGGCCTTGATATCCCCGAAGTTTCATTGGTGGCAATTCTTGACGCTGATAAGGAAGGCTTTCTTCGTAGCGAAACCTCTTTGGTGCAGACCATAGGCCGCGCCGCCCGTAATGCTAACGGTCAGGTTATTATGTATGCCGATAGCGTTACGCCTTCAATGGAAAGAGCCATAACCGAAACCGAGCGCCGCCGCGCGATTCAGCAGAAATATAATGAGGAACACGGAATTATTCCTAAAACCATTGTTAAGGATGTTAGGGATATAATTGAAATCGGCGAAAAGGTCGAAAAGGATAAGCCCGATTCGAAACTGTCAAAAGCAGAAAAAGAAATGCTTATTAAACGGCTCACCGCAGAAATGCGGCAGGCGGCTAAAATGCTTGAATTTGAACACGCGGCGTATCTTCGCGACCGCATAGAAAAACTTCGTAAATAAAGGTAGGTAAAAATGGCCAACGATAAAATAATTATTAAGGGCGCAAATGAGCATAACCTTAAAAATGTTAATGTTGAGATACCAAGGGATAAATTAGTGGTTTTCACGGGACTTTCGGGAAGCGGAAAATCATCCCTTGCTTTTGATACCATTTATGCAGAGGGACAACGCAGATATGTTGAATCCCTTTCAAGTTATGCCCGTCAGTTTTTAGGACAGATGGAAAAACCCGATGTTGAGAGCATCGAAGGGCTTTCGCCTGCCATATCCATTGACCAGAAAACCACCTCAAAAAACCCCCGTTCAACAGTTGGTACGGTTACGGAAATTTATGATTACCTCCGCCTTTTATATGCAAGAGTAGGTGTGCCTCACTGTCCCATTTGCGGCAAGGAAATTTCCCAACAAACCACCGATCGAATCGTCGATTAAGAGCATTTTTGCAGCATTTTATTTTATTATAAGTTAAGCATATGTCCATAGCCAGCCCCCTACTCAACACATGATAGAAATAAGAATTTATGAA
>JAZRNX010000114.1:0-6216 GCA_045648365.1 Acutalibacteraceae bacterium | reverse complement strand
TGTTTTTGTACCATCTTTATTTTGAAAAATGATAGTATTTAGATCTTGTTCCTGTTCCCATAGACGGTTGACGTGACCGTTTTCTTCAATACTATCTTGGCTTACAATCTCCGGTGTATCTTCTGGCAAAAGCTTTGCTGTTTCTAGCTGCTCTAATGTAAGGTCCCCTTCGGTATTGGGCAACCGCATATCTTCTTCACTTGGAACCCATTTTTCCTGCGTCGTTTCTGCGTTGCTAATATTCTGCTCGGCAAATACCGATAACGGTTGTAATATAGTTAAGCTTAAACTTAACACCAAGCTACAGGCAATAATTTTTAATACTGATTTTTTCTTTTTCACAAATCTTTTCCTTTCTTATTTTACTATATTCAGCTATTAATTTCAATACTTAAAAGTTATCCCTCCTTAAACATTTTTAATCCCTGTGTAAGCGTTATGGCATAAAAATAGAACCGCCATCTCTGACAGTTCTATTTTAATTTATTATTCCGCTTTTAGGGTGTATTTTAGGAACGAATTTGTGTAGTAGGAATTAAACTTTTTATCCATTGAAACATGTAAACTAAATAATATATTTTAGTTCTTTTCACGCTGCATAGCAATACATAATTCTTTTCCCCACTCATTAATATAATCTTGATCTACATCAGTTCCGTTTCTCTCTATCTCGTTTGATTGATTTCTTCCAATGTGGTAAAAGTCGCCAAATGTATCCACCATAAATACTCGTTCATCTTTTTCTACCACTTCCAAGGTTCTACTATCTTTAATCAATAGCCCTACACCATAATAATAAAGTTCACCATCATTACAAGGACAGTTTACAGCTTTGTATCTATATTTTTTTAAACCATAAGAGTTTATAAATTTGTCTAACTCATCTTTAGATACCTTTTGAGAAAATGTAACTGTAGATTTAATTCCATTCAAATTGGCTTTGATGATTCTAGCGTTGGCAGAATGCGTTAACTCACGAACCTCATGCCATTGTTCCAAGCTCCATTCGTCAGTAGGGTTCTCATGAATTTTAAGATATTTACGCGTGTCATCATCGATGTTATCAGAATTTATTTCAAGTTCATTTAAGTCTGAATTATATTTAAATATATCATAACTAATTGGAATTCCGCCAAGATAAAAATGTTCGTCATCTGTTTCAACGCCAATTTCTTCCAGAATATATCTAATTTGTTTTTGTGCAATAGATGAAAAGCCAGTCACAAATATTAAAATAACACTTAAAAAAACAAAAGTAACTATTAAGCGTTTTTTCATTAATTATCACTCCTAAAACAACATATTAATGCCCAACATTAGTGCCATAATCAAAAGTTACAACATTACCACTACCACAAATATAATTATAGTCATCATGATCTGGTAATGGCCAAGGAACCTTATAACCATCGCCACTAATATCAAAACTCACAACAACCGCACCCGCATCATTTGTTGCACCATTTCGCATATCTTCCCACACAGATTCAAACCAGTAATTACTTTGTGCAGCTGGCAAGGATTTTGCAACAACATCTGTTTCATCATTATAATTGCCGCTATTGCTTTCTATATCTGTTTTAAAATTAGGAAGATTTGTTGCTACCGAAATAGCATTGAAATCATCTGTGTCAGAAAACACGCCTCCACCTGTTCTTTGTAATGAAACATCAAGGCCCCAACAAGTATCACCATCAAAATCTTTTGCTTTTTCATGACGTGTGATAAAATCATCTGTATGATTCATATAATCTTTAATTGCATTTACATTGTATTGGTCCAATTGAAAAAATACAGTAGTTTTAAATTTCCACTTGTTATTTTCTTGATAAAATTTCGCTATAAACACACCATTTTCTGGCACATAGGAACCACGTTCATGATTGGAAGAACGCCACTTCTTGTAAAGCAACTACTCAAAATGCCAGATAAAGTTGCACATTTATTTAGCACCAAATTAGAAGCACCTTAATAATACCTTACATCAAAATTCGACACAATATTTTGTTAGCAATCATTTAATGTCAGGCAAAATTTTCTTATTCAAAGATAACTTGAGTGTTTCCAATCATCACAAAAATAAAAAAGCAGTTGAAAAATTCCAACTGCTCCAAAACAATATAAACCTTAAATTTTTACATATCACAAATGTCCGACGCTTAATTCTTTAGGTTCAACAAGGAGAATTCTTTTATTACTTTTCTGAGCATACTTAACCGTATTACCAGTGCCACTCGGTTTGCCGTTCCAGACCGCAATAACATAATCTGAGTTATCTACCATATACTCGTTCCTTTTTTGCATACAGTCAGAAGTATAATTTTGTTGCAACAAAGTTTCCTTATCACATTTTGCAAGCAGATCATAATAGATATCCCTATCTCTTTCATTCCATTTCACTGCCTGAGTTTCACAAGGAATAGCACACTCTAAAGTAATGCCTGGATATTGTGTTTTCAAATTCAACACTATATTAGCAGCATATGTATCTACGCCCAAAGCTACACCAGAAATAAAATGTGTTACATCCTCCTTTTCTATCAGTTCTATAATCAGTTCTTCGAGTTTACTTTTTAACTCGTCGCACTGTATGCTGTTTTCACCATATCCCAATTTTTGCGGACGGTGTCCGGTAAAACAACAAGTTTTCATTCTACATCCTTCTCTCTAAATAATAGTTAGCGTTGTTGTCTTAAACGCTAACTTTATTATAACAGAAAATTTTGTAGAAATATGCTGTATCCTGCGATAAAATAAAAAACTGCGTGTTTTTTCACGCTGTTTATCTAATAATCTTACTATTTGCCATTTTTAGACTGTCGAATAAGGAACTCAACGGTTTCTAAAATTCGATTTTGTTCCTTTGAAGGCAACTCCAACAACATATCATAAAGAACACTTGCTCGCTGTTTTGCCGAAGCCTTCACTACATCACAAAACACAGAATCGGCAGAAGAATTTAATGCGTTAAGTATAGCAACCAATTTATCACCACGAGGAAACGAAAGTCCGCGCTCTACCGATGATATGTATGTAACCGATGTTCCAACCTTCTCTGCCAAATCTGCTTGTGTAAGCTCCTGGATTTCTCTATTTTCTTTGAAACGTTTTCCTATCTCTTTATAAATATTCTTACAATTCATACTTCACCTAACCATAAACTTATTTGTGATTGTACTGTGTAAAATTATAAATAAGCAAAATAAAACTTTCAAGGAACGATAATTCATAACTTAACAACAGATAACAACTTCTTAAACTTGGACAACAAGCGTTGCCGAGCCCTCTATTTACGGCATTGTCCGGGATATACAATTTTCGCTTTCCTGTAATATCTCCAATCTAATTTCTGGCCACAACGATCACAAAAAGACATAAATTCCCTGTCCATTGTTATCTTACAACGTGGGCAAACATAATACCCTGTCTTTCCAAACCATGTTTCAAAAACCATTACTTCATTAACAAGCATACCCTTTCTATAACTCTCAGGAGAATCTTCTTGCTCTAAAGATGAGTTGACTTTTTGAGCGCTGATTTTTATCTCCCGCTTTAGAGCCATCATCCCCCCACCCATCACAATAAGATACAAAAAAGAGACCTGAATTTAATTGAATACAGGTCTCAGTGTGTGATTATGTTCTACACAAAACCACATATTCTGTTTTAAAAGGCTGCTTTTCGGCCTGCTACGGCTAAGTCTCGAAAAGCTGTTGGAGTATTATGGGTATATGCTTCGAACTTTCTACTAAAATGCTGTAGGGTCTTAAAACCGCAACGCATAGATATATCCTTAACCGGAAGACTTGTAAATTCTAAATGCTTTTTCGCAACTATTATTCTATATTGCCACAAGTATTCAACAGGTGTCATACTAAGTTCATCTTTAAATAATTGCGTAAGAGTCGAATGATTCATTGATGCTGCTTTTGCTATACTCTCTAATCTAATGTTATCCTGATAGTGACTTTCAATAAATATCACAGCATTTTTTAAATGCTGATTTTTGATTTTATTTATTGATGTTCCCGAATCATCCTGACCAATTATTCCGTATGCTCTCTCAAGCATAAGAATGATTTCCATAAAGTAAGAACGACTTCTGCAAGACCAATACCAATCACGCTGTTCTTTAAGCTCGTCTTCCAAATTGCCAAATAAACGGTTAAGATTATCAATATATTCTTCAAATATTGGAAAAACATATCTTTTGTCATCAGTAAACGGTTTTAGCAAAAATAAATCATGGCTCGTTGCCACCTGATCGTAACTACCGCTATGTACTAACTGAAACGTCATATGCACATTTAAAAATTTCGGATGAAAATATATGGTATCACATTTTAATCCGCGCTTTCTAACAAGTTTCGGTTGCTCACGTTCGTCGAAACAAACAAAGCAGGGACCAACGGCTTCAAACGCCATATCTCCCACTTGAAAATATGCAGTGCCTTCGCGAATGATCAACATAAGAAAACAGTGAGTTTTTATTTCAAGATCTTTTAGCGTATCATTTTTTACACATTGAACCGATGCAATTTTTCCTACATCATATTCGCGTCCTATCGTTTGCGGTATCATATATTCAACCTCTCTATCTATCAGATAATATCTATGTTATATTATAATTTAAGCATTAATTTTATTCAATCGGTTTTAAGTTGATTTTTAAGAATGGATAAAATTTATTTAATAACAGATAAAGCTGTGGCTTTTCATTATAATTTGAAAAACCACAGCTTTAAAATTGTCGGATTTCTCTACAATACGCTCGGAGAAAAACAAAAAACCACATATATCCTTAATCTATTATGTTATTTGTATTTTAGAACAATTTTTTTAGCTTTAACCTAACTATATAATAACAACAAGATAAAAACATTTTAAAAATTTAGGATTTCTTACTTTCTAATGTTTTTATAATTTCTTTGCAAGTCCTTATACAATATGTGAAATCAGTATTTCTGTTTTTGTTTTTCTCCCTATAAACCATCAATTTACTATCTACCAATGGAATATCTGTAATATTTCCACAATATCTCAACATTTCAATGTAAAAAATATCATCACAAACTTCTAAGCGTTCTCTTATTAGTTTTTTTGCCAATCGTTTTTCTTTTTCATTGAGATTCATATAGAGTTCTTTGTGAGGAACATCATTTCTAGTTCTTGCAAAAACGGACTGTTCATCTTCGGAAATGCACCAAAACAAAAACTTATTAAATATATCTGAATACTCTTTATATGCTTTTAAATATTCCTCATAAAACAAATGTATTACCTCTTTCTTAACCAATTAGCCGCCAATATTCTCCTACTTGTTGTAAATTTTCGGAATTAAAAGATGTTATTCCGTATTGTTCTTTTATCCAATTAACTTCCATTTCAAAACTACTTCCTTGATGAACATTTCTAGGATCATGGGAAAACCAAAATTCTTTACCCAATGCCTTTTGTTGTGATAAAAATTGTCTATTGACTGCACGCATATAATCCTCTCCGTATTGATTATATAACTGGTTATAATTTCGAGAATAAAAATATGTCATATTCTCCCTATATGCCACCTCATTATAAGGATTTCCGCCATATGTGCTGCCTAGCATCACCTTATTAGAAGAAGGATTGTTAGTCATCGCATGTGCAAAATCAGCTTGGATATCAGCGGTAGTTGCATTGTATTTTATATTACCAGCATTATCAAACGGTGTCAATCTTGCAGAAATATTAAATGCAACAATTGTAATGAAAGTTTTTATTGTACCTAAATATTGTTGAGTGAGCGCATATTGCATTTCGGGAGTAAATAAACCTTGTGCGCCTAATTCGTATTCACCTTGTAACGATTTTAAAAACATATCTGAAAAGTTTACTGATGTTTTCAATTCCTTTTCGAGATCTTCTCTAATAACATCAATATCATTGGTGCTAGTATTCCTTTTAAACACTGATAGAAAAATCACTCGAGTTTCTATAGGAATGTCAGACTGTACCAATTTAGTTTGCGGTGAATAGAGATAGTATATCTCATTATATGATAGTGATTCTATTATTTTTTTACACTTATCTTCAAGTTCCCAACAACAATACTCATACTCATTGTTGATAGACACATAATCAGTACTATAAGTCGGTGCCAATAACCCATCATTGTAAGCTTTGTTTACAATATGATATTTACCATTTCTATAATATATATACCACCGTTGTTGAGAT
>JAZRNX010000113.1:0-19428 GCA_045648365.1 Acutalibacteraceae bacterium | reverse complement strand
TTTCAACGCAAGATTAATAGATTTTCCGTGCGTGTTCTCTTGTATTTCAAGAGTGCAAACAACCTTGTATTGCTTGCTGACGCTACGCCGAGTGCAAGGCATTTCAGCCCGGCCGAGACTAAACACTCGTTCGGCGGGGATTTTCATTACCGATTAAATCCCAGAAACTTCGTATGCAATTCCCTTAATGGACGGTAGCACCACCGCTTGAGCAGTTTTATTTACCGACGGAACTCTCAAACGTCGTGGATTCCTGAATTTTCGTCAATAACTCCGGCTGAACCCAAGCCATCGTTACGCACTTATTTTCGTTCACAGACGTTGTTATAAGTGAAAACAGATTCGCAGTCGAACAATCCTCGTTTCGTAACGGATCTGCTATCCGCACATTTTAGTTCACATCGCCTTTGTGAAGGGATTTGCATATCACGGCTTTTCCTACTATCATATTTCGGACCACTGCGTGAAAGTGGGTTCTAATTTTTTTGCGGAAATCATAAAACCGAGCAACGTAATAGGTCGATTAAAAATGTGTCGCCTATCTTCCATATATCACCCTGTCCGTTGCCGTAACCGTGATAGCTCTTTAATTCCGTATTTCCAATTCTTCGGTCCTACGGACAATCAGCCTTAGAGCATCGACTGATGAAGTTAAAACCTAACCTCAAGGTTTTCTGCTAGTGATTCTCAGTCCGTCGCAGAACTCAGACTGTAGCTCTCGGCACCAAAACTTTGGTGCAACTAACTTCCCATGTGTCAGTCACAAAAATTTAAAACACACCTTCACAACTCCACCACTTGCCAATTTAGAGCATATCGGTGGGATATATTTGAACCTCATTCAGAGGAAACAAAACACCATAAAACAAAGAAAGACACCTATCCCGAAAGATAAGTGTCTTTGTTTGCTTTATCGTAAGCTTTACGAAAGAGCACACCAATACACTTAACCTTCTTGGGTTAATGTATTATTTGAATGTCTCCTTCATTATTTTAAAGCTCATACTTATTATACAGTTTTAAAACCCATTTGTCAAATCACGAGAAACTACGAAAAATGGTCGTTTTAATACCGTTTTTGGTCTTTTTATATACGTTTTGATACCTTTTTTGGTCTTTTTAAAAATTTTGTGTACATTAACTTTTCTATATGTTGAAAAAAACAGCCAATATTTGCTCATACAACACGCTTTTTTGAACGAATAGAAAAAAACACAGCCCTTTTTAAATAAAAGAACTGTGTTTGATTTTTATCTGAACAGATCTGAATGACTGCCAACTCTATATAACATTAAGACAAGAACATCGTCAATAACTTCGTAAACAAGTAACCAATCGGGTTCGATGTGACATTCTCGGCAACCTTTGTAATTACCGCTTAAATCGTGATCGCGATATTTTTCTTCCAAAGGTTCGCCATTGGCCAGCTTTTCAATTACTGCAAAAAGTTTTTCCGTATCCTTACCTTGTTTCTTGGCGAGTTTTAAATCCTTTTTGAACTGTGTTGTAAATCTAACTTCGTACTTCATACTTCAAGTGCCGCCCTTAAATCATCCATATTGCCGTAGCCGGTTGCAGTTCTATCATAGGCAATAGTTCTGCCTTCACGGATAGCAGCGGCGGTAGTCTCATTAGGTACATTCAACTTTACTTCAAAAGGAATTCCGTTCTCTCTGATAGCCTGTCTTAAAAAGATATTAACAGCTGTAGTCATATTAAGCCCTAAAGCATCAAAAATCTTTTCAGCCTGTGCTTTAACTTCCTTATCCGTCCGAATATTCAAATTAGTGGACTCCATATAATACACCTCCGTTATTATTCTATGCATATTGTAACACATTATGCACACAATGTCAACACAAAATGCTAGTGTTATAACGAATTATGCCAATCTTAAAACTAACTAATATTACATTTTATCACTGAATGAAAAAAAATCAACTAATGATGCATTTTCTTTATCTTGCTTATTATCTTGCTTATTATCTTGCTTACTATCTTGCTAAAAATCAATAAACATATCAAAATATATTGATTTTTCTTTAAGCAGATAAAAACAGACCATATTTTAGAATATACCCTAAAATATGGTCTGTTTTATTATAATATTTTAATCCTCGGATATATTTGATTTCTTCTTTTTAATAATAATTACTGCTGCTACTGCACCGCCGATAACAACTATGGCTGCGACTGCAACAATGATCCAAAGTATATTATTACTGCCGCCATTAACCTTATTTTTATCAGTGGTAGTGTCGGTTGCCTTGTCTTCGTTAGGTGTTGTAGGATCAGAGGTTACAAAAGGTATTTCTTCTTCCTCAGTAGCTGAGCATACAGTACAAGTTTTGGTTTTAATTCCGGTCTCTGTTTCGGTTGCTTCTTTAGTTACAACTGCCTCACCAAAGGTGTGTCCCTTAGCGGCAATCTTTTCTTGTGCTTTTTCACCGCAAACAGAACAAGTGCCTTCTTTCAAACCTTCCTCTGTACAGGTGGGTTCTTTAACTACTACGCTTTCGTTCATCTTGTGTCCTGCTGCTTTAATAGTGTTAGTTGTGGTCTTGCCGCAAACTGTACACTTTCCACTTTCAATACCTGTTTCAGTACAGGTAGGCTGCTTTGTAACTGTTGGATTAGAGAATTTGTGTCCTGTAGCCGCAATATCTCTTGTTTCTTTGTAGGAACACTTTGAACAGCTTTTCGTTTCCTGTCCCTTTGTTTCGCAAGAAGGAGCTTTAGTCTGTGTCCAGCTTCCAAGGCTATGTCCCGTTGCCTTAATATCTCTTGTTTCGACCTTTTGACAGGTGGAGCAAGTTCTCTGCTCCTTACCAACTGTGGTGCATTTGGGAGCAGAAGTTTGACTCCAACTGCCGTATGTATGATTGTTTGTTTTTGAAATCGGAACATCCTTAGTAGCACCACAACCGGTAGCAGTACAGGTATAGTGTGTATTGCCTGCTTCTTTGCAGTTTGCAGTTTTGGTTACAGACCCGCTATTCCAAGTATGTGCCTTGGTTTCAACGTTACCGCAGGCTGAACAAGTGCGGGTGTGGTTGGTGGCGTTTGCGTTGGTATAACTACCATAGGTATGACTTGCGCAAGCAACCTTAACAGTTTTGCTGGTACTTGCTGTACCAACTACCGATGAACCACTTTTAAAAGTCAGGTCAACCTTTACATTTTGTGCAGTTTGTGAAACTGTTTTACCCTTAATAACAAAGCTAAATACTGTCCCGTCCATTGTTCCTGCACCCGAAAAGGCGATAACACCATAGCCATTAAAAATGGTAAAATCTTTCATAATACCGTCTTTTTTCCATTCGCCTGATACAAGCTCAAGTCCGTTACCGAGCGTCACCTGAACAAGTGCAGAGCTCATTGAGGGACTACCGCTTACACTAACGGTAACGATTGCCGTATCATCCTTTTTTAGTTCGTTGGGCACGCCGCTGAGTGATGCGGTTGCATTTGCTGCAAATGCAGTTACAGAAAAGCTGCAAATTAATACCAAACAAATAATTATTGATAAAATCTTTTTCATTTTAATTTTCTCCTGTTAATTTATGGGGTAAAGGTCGGGTAAGAATGTGTGATATAGCAAATACACAGCATCCTTATCATTAACCTCTCCGTCTCCATTAAAATCACAATCTTGATTTACGGGATATATATCCGACAAGAAGGTGTGATAAAGCAAATATACTGCATCAGCATCGGTAACGCCCGGGATACCGTCAATATCACCGGGGGTGTATTGAGGTTGCTCATTGGTTTTAACAGTAAGCGCTGGACTTGCAGGACCGATGTAGTATCTATCAGTTTCAGCCATACGCTGATAAAACGTATACGTTGTTTCGGGTTCAAGTCCAACAAAAGCATTACTTGCCTGCCAATTTGTGCCGTCGCAGGAATATTCATAACCAACAACCGCCGTCAAAGTAACACTGTTATGGTTTTTTCTTAAAAGTGTTGGTGCAGTCGGAACAAAGGTTTGTGCAAGCTTAATCTCAGTTTGATAAGTTGTAGAGTACCATTCATATTTTATTGTTAATTCTTGCACACCCGATTTGTTCCTATCGTATCCCGAAATCATATCTGCTTTTAAAGTTTTCACCGAAATGGAATCATCAGTGTAATATAGGGTTATTAATCCTCCGTCAACCAATAAGGTGTTTTGTCTTTCCGAGTAGGTTATGCTTTTGGGGAATTGACTTAGAGCAATACTTTCTATATCAATTATAACTCCTTCTCCTTCACAGTAAGCACACTCCCGGTGTCCAAAACCACTGCATATTGCGCAGCCACTATACCAACCGTTACACTGATAACACGTTGAGATTTTTCCATTTCCTGAACAATTATCACAAAGTTGTATCCATCTTGCATATAGCGTAACATTGCTGTCTTCGGTGTATTTGTTGCCAGGTTTATAAACCACAGGTCCCTCCGGAGATAATGCCCAACCTCTGAATTTATATCCTGATCGAGTGGGTGTTTGAGACGAAAGAGTAATAGAAATGCCATATGTCTTATACTGAGGGGCAATATTTGCCGTCCCACCATTTGAATCATATGAAATTTTATAACCCGTAGAAGTTTTTGCTATAAGAGCATCACTTGACTCACTGACGTAGCTTATACCACTCGCAGCAACCCTTTGATAAAAAGCATATTCAGTATCAGGCAAAAGATTTGAAAACTCGACATCACTTTGCCATTGTTCTCCGTCTATACTGTATTCCAGACCCTCATAATCAATTAATGTAATACTTGTAGCGGTTTTGTTTAAAACTTGAGGGGCATCAGGTTTTTTACTAAACTTGCAGCTGCATGACCAGTTGTTATTAAAAACAAATTCATGTCCTTGAAAATTATCAGGAAATACGTCAACAATTTCAACCCCAAAAGTGGCTTGAAAGTCATCATAAGTAATGGTTAATATTTGAGGTCCGAGAACAGTATTGTCAAAGCCCGTTACCATCGACAACTTCATATCTTTGATTACTTTCTTATCATCAGTATAATATAAAGCTATTTTTCCACCCGCAACCGATAATGTATCCTTGTTTTTTAAAAACATTGTAACGTGAGGGAGTTGTGAAATTTCAACACGTTCTAATTCTGCAGAAATTCCACTACCATCACAGTTTTCGCACGTTTCACTATAACTTATTTGTCCCTCGTTGCAATCGGGGCAGTCTACATTATAATGTATCATTCCACTTCCACCACAATTGCCACAATTATTAGCAGCGTGAAATCTACAGTTTGCCGAGTACAATAAATATCCTTTTCCGCTACACCCAGAACATCTTTTTGTTTTTTGAACACTACCATCACCTGAGCAATAATAACAAAGCTTTCCCCATCTTGCGTATAGTGTAATATCTTGTTCGTCTACATACTCATCACCGGCATTGTAAATAACCGTGTAGTCAGAGCTTGTACTCCAACCCCTAAATTTATATCCTGAACGAGTAGGAATTTGTGATGGAATTGTATACTGGTTGCCAACGGGTATAATTTCGTTGTTTGGTGCATTTTCTCCGCCATTAGCATCATATGTAATATAATATGCCGACAAGGTTTTAGCTTTTAGAGCTTCACTTTTGTCACTTGCTTTATTATATATACTTGAGGCAACTCTTTGATAAAAAGTATATTCAGTATTAGGCTCAAGTCCATAAAAGCCACTATCATATTGCCACTCTTCTCCGTCCATACTGTATTCAAAGCCTTCAAAATTATTTAATACAATATGAGAAATAGCGGTTTTTGATATCTGAGGAGCATCAGGCGTTTTACTTGTTCCGCACATTTCACAGGATAGATTTTGATTCAAAGAATATATGTGCTGTGACTTTTCACAAATGGTATAGTGCCACTTAGCGTTAATTAGTGGAGAATTATAATAGCTTATTTCTAAATTTAGGTATCTATTTTTATATAGTCCTCCATAATAAACATCTGTAAGACCTGTGCAATAATTAAAAGCAGAATCGCCTATACTGGTTACGTTTTTACCGATAGTTACATTAGCGAGATTCGAACAGCTCCAAAATGCATATTCCCCCACGCTAATTACACTATCAGGGATAATTACACTAGTAAGTCCTGTACAAGAATCAAATGCATAACCTCCAATGCTTGTAGCACTATCAGGAATGGTTATGCTTGTAAGACCTGCGTAGCCGGCAAAAGCATAATCTTTTACTTTGGTAACACTTTCAGGTATTACAATGTCTGTTATAAGGTTGCCATTTAAATAAAGGTTTTCTGCATTATAAAGCGGATTTGCAGAACAATCTTCAAATTCAATATTACACCACGCTTCAAGATCGGTTATATTAACGTTTGCAAGTCCGCCGCACCACGCAAAAGCACTTGAACCAATTCTTGTTACATTATTTGGGATAGTAACACTTGTGATGCAGTCGGCCCCACCGAAAGCAACGTCTTTAATTTCGGTAACACCTTCAGGTATTATAAGGTCTGTTACAAGGCTTTCATTTAAATAAATATTTCTTGCGTTATTAAGCGGATTTGCATCATAACTTCCGAATTCAATATTACACCATGCTTCAAGGTTGGTTATATTAACCCGTGTAAGTTTGCTGCAATACTCAAACGCACCATAACCAACACTGATTACATTATTCGGGATAGTAACGCTCGTGATACAGTCACAATCACTAAAAGCAAAAGCTTTAATTTCTGTAACACCTTGGGGTATAACTAGGTCTGTTATAAGGGTGTTGTTTAAATAAAGATTTTCTGCCTCATAAAGCGGATTTGCATATCTGTTACCAAATGCGATATTACACCACTTATCAAGGGCGGTTATATTTACATTTCTAAGATCGGTGCAACCATAAAATGCATCTTCTCCAATACTTGTCACTCCGTTACTAATAGTTACGGTTGTAAGACCTGTACAAGAATAAAAAGCTTCGTTTCCAACGCTTGTTACACTGTCAGGTATAGTTATACTGGTTAGTCCTGTACACCAGCTAAAAGCGGAGTCGCCTATACTTATTACAGGATATCCTCCAAGAGTCGAAGGAATTGTAACATCACCACTAATGTTGACATCCGTAATAGTTGCATTACCGTCAGTTACTGTAAATGTGTAAAATCCTTCGGTATGCGTTGTCGTTTCGGCGCTTGCAGTGATACTAAACAACCTTGTAGGGCAAACTGTAAGCATTATACAGACTGTTAGTAACACAACAAATATTTTTTTAAACTTATTTAGCATTTTCTTTCGGCTCCTTTGCATAAATTCCAAGCATACAACCACTTTTAACAACCTGTTTTTTAATACTATTCCATACCTCTACAGAATTCACACGTATATACGCAACGCCCTGTTTTTGAGCATCGTTTGTACCATTAATTACAATTCTCGGTCTTTCAAAAGGTTGTGTAGAACAAGGAAAAAACGAGAATAAACCGTTATCTTCCTTAAAAGTTTTACCCTTATAAATTTGATAAGTATCATCAATCAAATTACCGGTTGCTCTTATAAAACATTCAGAACAATCTTCTTTTCTTATTTGTTTATCAACAACGAAAACTGTATCAATAATAAAGAAGTTACTTTTTTGACTGCCAAAAATTATCAAATCGTTTTCTTTTAGTGCTTTTAAATTACGATATCTATCCTGCATACAATTGCTATAGATAAAATAGTTGCCAAACACATACGGATCAGTATTAAGCACTTGATATTCATCTTTCCTGCACTTATTGCAATCTGCAATTTTTTTATTTGTTTCAATTTCTGATGGATATTTTATACTATGTAAATAGAAGTTATCTCGCTTTTGACAATCGCTTTCTGCTTCCCATTCACCCCAAAAATAACCGTTATCTGTTGTACACACCTCGCTATATTTATTAAGGTAAGAAATTTCATTGATAATAAGTTTTCTTCTGTGTTTCCTTTTATAACGGTCATTCTTTTGGTTGGAGGACTTTTTATCCACTACACCCGAATGATAAAATTTAACAACCATAAAAGCACCTCCTATATATGTATTGTCAAAAAGTAAACCTTTTGACAATAGCCGAAAAATACCTATCGACATAAAACTTTTTATTGCAAAACCGATAAATTTCAAAAAATAGCCATAAATAGTTGATTTTGGAGGGATTTTGGTGTATAATATTTGGCGTGAAAAATCGGTCAAAAGGTTTACTTTTTGACCGATTTTTTCTATTTGTGTGTTAAATTATATTCTCGTCTGCGACGGTAAAAGGTGGATTCACTCATATTACAGAGTTTAAGCGCTTCGGCGGTTGATAATTTTCCTTTATCCCAATCCTTAATGATTTTATCAAAGTTTTCGGGCAAGGGGGATTCCGGTCTACCGAATTTAACTCCCTTTGCTTTTGCAGCAGCAATGCCTTGCGCTTGTCGCTTCTTTATATTCTCTCGCTCGTTCTGTGCTACAAAGGATAAAATTTGTAAAACAAGATCAGCTATAAAAGTTCCCATCAAATCTTTGCCATTGCGTGTATCAAGCAGTGGCATATCAATTACACAAATATCAATACCAATATCCTTCGTCAGTATCCGCCACTGCTTTTGTATATCCTCGTAATTTCGACCTAAACGGTCAATACTGAGTATGTAGAGCAAATCTCCTTGTTTTAATTTCTTGACAAGTTTTTTATACTGCGGTCGCTCAAAATCCTTGCCGGACTGCTTATCAATATAGACGTTGCCCTTCGGCACATTATTTTCGTCCATAACAATAAGCTGCCTGTCCTCATTCTGATCGATACTCGATACTCGCACATAACCATAAATATTTCCCATAATATTACCTCCTGTGCCCGACATTATTTTACAATGTTCGGACTAATTTTGTTTTGAGATAATATAGGGAACAAAAAATATGAGTTTCAAGAAATCATTAAGTATTGATTTTTCTATTTGGTTGTGGTAATATAATATCGTAATTTGACAATGAACAACAAACGATTTATTGACGAAAATTTTGAGAGGAGATTTAAGTTTATGGATGTACATTCTGTCCGTCAGATGATGAGGACTAAAAGTATATATGAAATACCGATGCGAGTTACCTTTTATGCCCGTGTATCTTCTGAAAAGGACGAACAGTTAAACTCTCTTGATAATCAGATATCCTATTATCGTAATTTTATAAAGAAAAACGCTAATTGGGAATTTGTTGAGGGATATATTGACGAAGGTCTTTCGGGTATGAGCACCAAAAAACGTGAGAATTTCCACAATATGATTAGCGATGCAAAGGCAGGGCTTTTTGATCTTGTTATCACAAAGGAAATTACCCGTTTCGCCCGTAACACTCTTGACAGTATTCAGTATACCCGTGACCTACTCTCTTACGGTGTAGGTGTATTCTTTCAGAACGATAACATCAACACTCTTGATGAAGACAGCGAACTTCGACTAACTATTATGTCGGGTATTGCTCAGGACGAGTTGCGTAAGTTATCTTCCCGTATTAAATTTGGTCATCAAGAAGCCATAAAGAAAAATGTTGTCCTTGGTAACAGCCGTATTTTCGGTTACCGAAAGGACAACAAAAGGTTGGTTATTGATGAAAAAGAAGCGGAAATGGTGCGTGAGTTGTTTGAACTTTACGCGACCGACCAATACAGTATGAAACAGATTGAGGAAATCTTTTGGAATAAAGGTTACCGCAACAACAACGGTAAGCGTATTTGTCATAGCACAATGTCTAACACTATTTCTAACCCTAAATACAAGGGCTACTATGTTGGTAACAAGGTAAAGATTATTGATATGTTCACCAAAAAGCAAAAATTCTTACCGCCTGAAGAATGGGTTATGTTTAAGGATGAAACCGGCGAAATTGTCCCTGCAATCGTTGATGAAGAACTATGGGAAAAAGCCAACTCTGTTCTTAGAAGGCGTAGCCGCGATGTTAAGAATAGGCAGAATCTATGCAACCATCCGAATTTATTGACCGGTAAAATGTATTGCACCCATTGCGGAAAACTCTACTACCGTAAAGATAGCAAAGACCGCAAAGGCAACATCTTGAGCCGTTGGATATGCAGCGGTAAAATCAATAACGGTACCGACTCTTGTCCCTCGTTCACAATTTACGAAGAAGAAATCAAAGAGGTTCTTTACGAGGTATTTAAGGATACTGCCGAAGATGCAAAGCTAATTATTGAAGAATACACAAATATGTATGCAGAGGTTTTAGCAAAAGACACTTCGTCGGGTGAACTGCAAAAACTCAAAAACCGACTTGATTTTCTTGCCAAGAAAAAATCAAAATTGCTTGAGTACAATATTGCGGGACAAATCAGCGATAGAGATTTTGTTGAGATGAACAAACAGATTACTGACGAATCTGCAGAAGTTTACTCGGCTATTCAGGAAATAGAGTATGAAATCAACTCACGAGCTGAATATAAGCAGAAGATTGAAGAGATACGTAATATATTGCTCAAGGCTGAAAACGAAGCGAGTCAGAATATGATTGATTTGGCATTCATAAACAGGTATATTGACAAGATTTATGTGACTCCTATCGAAGAAGGCACTGTTGAAATTTCGGTGAAGATTTTCTCGGGAGAGACGGTTGAGAAACATTTGTCAAGCTTACGAAAACGCCATAAATCTATTAAAAATGCCGAAAAAACCGATGAAAACGAGTCCTTTGATGACGGTATTGTAGATATAAGCCGTACGGGACACACTTTTAAGAAAATGATCGAGTCTTACGAAAACAGCATGAAATAATCAGAGATATTTCTCAAGCAAAAGGCACCGAGCTCAGTATAGCTCGGTGCCTTTTGTAAAAGTATATTTAAAGAATTTTCGGGAAAAACTATAATTGCAAGAAAGGGGTGAAACTATGCTTGATAGAATTTGTCTTGCTTTAATAATTGTAGGCGCTCTCAACTGGGGGCTTGTGGGTCTTTTCAGCTTTGATTTAGTTGCTTGGTTATTTGGTAGCTCCGCCGCCCTAATGAGCCGAATTATCTACACAGTTATTGCTCTTGCAGGCGTTTGGTGCATATCACTATTATTCAGAGAAAGAGAAGTAAATGTTTCTCATTCGCACCACGCATAAAAAGATTAACAGCAGGTCATTGACCTGCTGTTTTTTTAGATAAAAACAATTTTACCATCAAGAAAATCACATTTAATTTTACTACCCCTTGAAAATTCACAACCCAAGATTTTTTCACTTAACGGGTCTTCAACACTACGCTGAATTTCCCTTCTCAAAGGTCGCGCACCATAGATATCATCAAAACCTTTTTCAGCAAGAAAATCAACGACATTTTCGGTGAAATTGATTTGGATATCAAGATTATCAAGGCGGTTTTCCAAGTTTTTGAGCATATTTTTTGCAATCTGCTTTATGGCATTTTTATCAAGTTTCGAAAAGACAATTATATCGTCCACACGATTTAAAAATTCAGGTTTGAAAGCATTTTTTAGTTCTCCCAAAACCTTTTCTTTAATATTATCGTTAGCATTTTCGTTATCGGATACAAAGCCAAAGTTTGTTTTCTTTTCGGTAATTAAACGGGCACCGATATTCGATGTCATAATAATTACTGTATTCTTAAAATCAACCTTTCTTCCTTGTGAATCGGTTAAAATACCGTCTTCAAGAATTTGAAGGAGAATATTAAAAACATCGGGATGGGCTTTTTCGATTTCATCAAAAAGCAACACGGAATATGGCTTTCGTCTTACTTTTTCCGTAAGCTGACCGCCTTCGTCAAAACCTACATATCCGGGTGGTGAGCCAATAAGTCTCGAAACTGTATGCTTCTCCATATACTCCGACATATCAAGACGAATCATCATATCCTCACTGCCGAACATAGCTTCTGCAAGAGCTTTACAAAGTTCGGTTTTACCAACACCTGTAGGTCCTAAAAAGATAAATGAGCCTATAGGCCTTTTAGGGTCTTTTAGACCGACTCTTCCCCTTCTGATTGCTTTTGCGACAGCAGAAACGGCTTCATCCTGACCAACTAAACGATTATGCAGAACCTCTTCGAGTTTAAGAAGTCGCGCACCTTCTTCTTCGGTTAATTGAACAACGGGAACACCAGACCAGTTTGAAACGATTTCGGCAATATGCTCGGCCGTTACAGTACCAACAGAATTAGAGTTTTCCTCATTTTTTCGGGATTTATAGTCGCCGATTTGTTCTTCAAGCTCCTTGATTTCATCTCGGATTTCTGCGGCTCTTTCAAAGTTCTGGGCAGATATTGCCTCATCTTTTTCAGCAGATGCATCAGAAATTTTTTGTTCTAAATCTTTTATTTCATCAGGAACTACGGAAAATGAAAGACGAACTTTAGAACCCGCCTCATCAATTAAATCAATAGCCTTATCGGGTAAAAATCTATCATTGAGATATCTGGAAGAAAGTTTAACCGCCGCCTCAATAGCTTCATCGAGAATTTTAACATTATGATGGGCTTCGTATTTGTCTCTAAGTCCTTTGAGAATTAATATTGAATCTTCTTCATTAGGCTCATCAATATTTATGGGTTGGAATCGTCGTTCCAAAGCTGCATCCTTTTCGATATTTTTTCTGTACTCGTTAATAGTAGTAGCACCGATTAGCTGAAAATCGCCTTTAGCGAGTGAGGGTTTCAGTATATTAGCAGCATCGGTTGAGCCCTCTGCAGAACCAGCACCCATAATAGTATGAATTTCATCGATGAAAACAATTACATTATCGGATTTAATTACCTCATCAATAATAGCCTTTATTCTTTCTTCAAAATCACCGCGGTACTTTGTACCCGCAACCATACCTGTAAGGTCGAGGGCTACAACCCTTTTATTTAAAAGAATTTCTGGCACATCGCCCGAAACGATTTTTTGCGCAAGACCTTCTACAACAGCAGTCTTACCCACGCCCGGTTCACCTATAAGGCACGGATTATTTTTAGTGCGACGGCATAAAATCTGTATCATTCTTTCAATATGCTCAGCTCTGCCGATTACTGGGTCTAGTTTGCCTTTTTTAGCTGCATCAGTAAGGTCATGACCGTATTTATCAAGTGTGGGCGTTTTGCTATCTGCTTTTATTTTATCTTTGGCATTTGTATTATTGACAGATATATCCTCTGCTCTAGCGCCAACAGCCTTTAGAGTATCGTTTACAATGGCATCTGTGTTAACACCTAATTTATTTAAAAAACGAATAGCATAATTATCGTTTTCGCTTAATATTGCCAGTAAAATATGTTCTGTTCCCACATATTTTTTACCAAGATTATTACTTCCGCTAACCGCCGTTTCCAATACTCGCTTGGCTTTTGGGGTAAAATAATCGGGCGATAATCGGGTTACCGTACCGTAACCGATAGTTTCTTTTAAAAGCTCTTCTATTTTTTCATCAGTAACATCATTACTGTTTAAAACTGTTGCAGCAACACCGCTTCCAACACGAAGAAGTCCTAAAAGCAAATGCTCACTACCCACATAAGTATGACCTAACTGTTCAGCCGAATTTATAGCTTGATTTAAAGCTGTGTTGGCTTTTTCCGTAAATCCGCTGAAATTGTATCTCATAAAAATCTCCTTAATAACTAAAAATTTCCCGTATGAGAGATGCTCGTTTTATATCTCTTTCTTCAGGATTCATATCTCCAAATTTACTCATTAACATATATGGCTGACCCTCTATTAACGACTTAACAGGGTTAATTTTTTCATCAACAATATCCATACTAATACCGAGTTTTACACGACTTAAAAGTTTTATCATTTCTTCACTACTTAGAATGCGCGCATTTTTTAATATACCGAGGGCTCTATGGCATAAATCCTCTGTTTTCAATAGATTTAATGTGCCTCTTAATGCCCTCTCTTTTTCTATAAATTGCATGGCAATTGTCTTTAAATTATCAATGGCATTCTTTTCGCTGATTCCAAGTGTAATTTGGTTTGAAATTTGATAAAATGATGCTATGGCAGATGACCCTTCACCGTACATACCTCTTACAGTAAAACCGATTTTTTCAACAGCGCGGGATAAATTTTTTATTTCTCCCGTACTCTCTAAAACGGGTAAATGCAGCATAAGCGAGGCGCGAAGACCCGTACCTAAATTCGTAGGACATTCTGTTAAAAAACCTAAATTTTCATCAAATGCTATATCAAGTGTATCACACAAAAGTGTATCAATGCGCTCAGCAATATCATAGGCATTTTCAAGTTGCAAACCGCTTAAAATCACCTGTATCCTGATATGGTCTTCCTCACCAATCATTATACTAATACTTTCATCTTCCGATATTATTATTGCCTTATTTTCGCAATTAGAAACAAATTCAGGACTAATAATATGCCTTTCAACCATAGCATAACGCTCATTTTCAGGAATATCCTTCATGGCAATATAACTAAGAGTACGAGAAAAAGGCGTATTACTATTAGTAATGGCGTTTTTAATCTTATCATTAATTTGTTCACGCATATCATCGGTCATTCTTGAGGGAAAAGGATAGCCGTTAATATTTCTTGCAAGTCGCACCCTTGTGCTTACGGCGATATCGCCTTCATTACCGATTTCATTAAACCAATATCCCATTTTACTCCTCCTCCAATTTTTTGATTTTATCCCGTATAATTGCAGCTTCTTCAAATTTTTCCTGTCTTACAAGGTCGTTAAGTTTCATTCGAAGGTCGCCAACGGTATCCTCTTGTTTTTTAACAGTCAACAGTGCACGATTAGGAATTTTCCCCGAATGCTTTGTACTTCCGTGTACCCTTTTAAGATACGGCAAAAGTTCGTTATAAAATGTCTTATAACACTCAGGACAACCGACTTTACCTTTAGAAGCAATATCCGAAAAGGTAGAATTACAACAACTGCAACGAATTGAATTATCAACTAGAAGCGCAGGAGAGTCATCAAACATTGAAGCCAACATCTGAGCAAGGCCTTTATGCGATAATCCGTTATATCCCTCCTCTGCGGCGCAATAGCCGCAAAGATTTTTTTCTGTAACAACGCCGTTAACCACAGTACGAATATGAGTGGTGGCGTTATTTTTTCCACACTTTTCACACAACATATAATGACCTCCTATTGTCCGATTAAAACAAGTAACATTTCTTTTAAAATGGCGGCTCTCACATAATCCTTGCGACTCGCCTCAATATATCTCATAACATTATTTGAAATTGCAGCACACATAATTTTCGCCTTTTGTTCATCAACAAAACCTGATTGTAAGCAGTTTTCTATCACTACCCTCGCACTAAGTGGGTCAATTTTTTCGCCAATAGAATTAATAAGGTGCATAATGGCCGATGACTGCCTCATCACAACTCTTTTAATACGGATATATCCGCCGCCGCCTCTACGGCTTTCAATAATGTATCCATGCTCAGGTGTAAAACGGGACGCTAAAACATAGTTAATCTGACTGGGAGCACAACCTAAAAGTCCCGCAAATTCATTTCTTTGAATTTCGGCAGTATTCGCTTCAGACTCATTTAACATTCTTATGATTTCTTCAGTTATTAAATCACTAATTCTCATATTCATCACCTTTTTGACTTTTCTTGACTTTTATTATACACAAAAGTCAGGAAAAGTCAATAGCGTAATTTGTTTCAATTTTTTTGTTTTGTAAAGTAACACTAAATGGAAGGATTGCATAGTATGTGATGAAAGACAAAGGAGGTCTTTTTAATGTGTAATAATGGTTTTGGCGGAAATTGTTCTTGGATTCTTATCCTCATCCTTATCCTTGTTTGCTGCTGCGGCGGTAACAACGGCGGATGCGGCAACGGCTGCGACAACAACTGCGGCTGCTGCTAAGAAACAGCAATTCCATAAAGTAAAATCCCGTTGGGTTCGCCCAACGGGATTTTATTTAATTAATCATATTATTAAATTCATCCTCTGTGATAACCTTAACACCGAGAGCATTTGCCTTTTCGAGTTTGCTTCCTGCTTCTTCCCCTGCCAAAACATAATTAGTTTTTTTAGAAACAGAAGATGAAACCTTTCCGCCTAGTGATTCGATTATCTGACCCGCTTCACTTCGAGTATAGGTAGGTAATGTTCCCGTTAAAACAAATGTAAGACCTGCAAATATATCGCCCTTTATTTCTTTTTTGGATACCATATTTACACCCAAAGATTTTAGCTTGTCTATCATAACCTTGGTGCTTTCTAAAGAGAAAAACTCCACTGCGGACAATGCCATAATCTCACCAAACCCTTCAATAGATAAAAAGTCATCTATAGTGGCATCTAAAATTGCATCCATATTCAAAAAATGCTCTGAAATAAGTTTGGCCGCCTTACTTCCTATATGGCGGATACCAAAGGCGAATATAAGTTTAGAAAGGTCATTTTCCTTTGATTTTTCAATTGCGTTTAAAAGATTATTAACTGACTTTTCGCCTGTTCTTTCGAGGGTTAAAACCTTTTCACCGTCAATAGTATAGATATCAACAATATTTGAAATGATATCCGCATCCAGTAACTGTTCAAGCACCGCGGGACCAAGTCCCTCAATATCCATAGCATCTCTGGATGTGAAGTGTATGAGATGACGCAATAGCTGCGCGGGACACTCGGCATTATGACACCTGATAACTGCCTCCCCTTCTTCACGGCTTACTGGCGAATTACAGGAAGGACAAACTTTAGGCATTTCATAAGGCGGATTTTCGTTTTTATGGCAACTAACCGATAATACTTCAGGTATTATTTCACCTGCTTTTCTAACGCGAATAACATCTCCTATACATATACCTTTACTGGAAATAAAATCTTCATTATGCAAAACTGCACGACTAACGGTTGTACCTGCAAGTTCAATAGGGTCGAAAACAGCCGTTGGTGTAAGGGCGCCGGTTCTTCCCACATTTATTTCAATACTTCTTAAAACAGTATCTTTTTCTTCGGGGGGATATTTATAGGCAACCGCCCATTTAGGATATTTTGCAGTACTGCCAAGTTCATTACGATAATCAAGGTTATCAACCTTAATTACCGCGCCATCTATATCATAAGGCAAGTTTCCGCGTGTTTCACCTATACGGACAACCTCATTAATAGCCTCATCAATAGTGACGCATTTTTTATAGGAAGGCAACACATGAAATCCCTGATTTTTCAAAAAATCAAGGGTTGCAATATGGGAAGAAAATTCTTTTTCTTCTATCATCTGTATATTAAAAATAAACATATCAAGGCCACGGCTAGCGGTAATTTCAGAATTCTTTTGTCTTAATGACCCTGCCGCTGCATTTCTTGGATTTTTAGCAGGGGCTTCACCTAAAAGCTCCTGATTTTTAACCAATCTTTCGAAACTTTCTCTGGGCATGTAAACTTCGCCGCGCACCTCTAAATAACCTTTAAAGTCAATGTTTTTAGGTATTGGGTCAATTCTTAAAAGATTAGCGGTAACATCCTCACCCGTGGTACCGTCACCTCTTGTAGAGCCGCGTACAAACTTGCCGTTCTCATATTCAAGTGATACGGAAAGACCGTCAATTTTAGGCTCAACAGAAAACGAGGTCTTTCCAGTATTTATTTTTTCACCAAAACTTCTTAATTCTTCTATACTGAAGACATCCTGCAAACTCTCCATTTTAACCCTGTGTTCAACAGGTGAGAATAAATTTTGAGCCGCACCGCCCACTTTTTGTGTAGGTGAATCTGCGGTAACAAGAGATGGAAATTCTTTTTCTATTGCCTTTAATTCTCGCATTAGCGCATCATATTCAAAGTCCTCTATCTCAGGGGCATCCTGATTATAATAAAGTTCGTTATGGTAACGGATAATTTCGGTTAGTTCTTTTAACCGTTTTTTTGCTTGCCTGATTTCCATAAACATCCTCCAAAAAATTATTGGCCAAAGTTAAAAATTTCATCGGCGATATCCTCGCCATCATCTTCCTCAACATTTGTAAAGCTCTCGGGTACAGTGCCTACTATAACCGTCTGGGCTACAATAGCAGTTGTAGAAACCGTAAAACTCTCGGTAAACCCCCGTAATAAAACAGAACCGGACATATCTATATGAAGTATAATTCTGTGCAATGTCTGATTAATACCTGCAGATTCGAAATGACTTTCAAAATTAACTACACAGAAAGGGGCTAATTGAAATTTAAAATTAATTTTAGGTCCTATACCTGATGTAAATTCACTTCCTATTAGAGTTCCAATATGAATATCTGTGCTGTAATACTGGGAATCCGCCGCTAATTCACCAATAGTCTTAGAGATACTGCTTTTAATTAAGTTTGCGGCAAAAGTATCAATTTCTATGCCTTTAATATTACCTTCGTTATCTCTGGAAATTCTTGCGATATCATCGTAGGCTAAATTTTGTTTTTCTATTATTTCAAGTACTGCTTTATCTGCGGTACTCACCAAAATCATTTTTCCTCTATTTACCGCTGCCAAAGCAACGAGAGGTTTAATCTTAAAAAATACGGCGCACAACAAAAGCAATATACAAAATATAAAAATAAGCCAACTTCTTAATATGTATGCAAACTTTGATTTCAAGAAATCACGCCCTTCCGCATTATATTTTACGGAAAAGACGGAAATTTGTTAAAATATACATATAGTATATCACAGTTTATTTTTTTATTCAATTAAAACCGCAAAATAAATAAAACTCTTGACAAAACAGTTGAAATCATATATCATAATTGATATGCCGCTGTGGCGGAATAGGCAGACGCAAGGGACTTAAAATCCCTCGGTGGCAACACCGTACCGGTTCAAGTCCGGTCAGCGGCACCAAATTAAGAGGTAGTGACCTTTAGGTTGCTACCTCTTAATTTTTTTATTGAACAGGACTTAAAACGACCTCCAAACTCTGCGAACAACGGGAGCAAAGAGTTTGGGAGGACAGTCCGGTGGACTGTCCGATAGCCGGAGATGAAAGTCCGGTCAGCGGCACCAAAAAATCTCGTTCTTCGGAACGAGATTTTTTATCCATTGCGAAAGCAATGGCATATCATCACGCGTTAGCGTGTATATCATCAAAGGCGGCTCGCCGCCTTTGTATCTCATCACACCGCAGGTGTGCATTAAACAATCTTTCGCAATGATGATATGTAATTCCTTACGGAATTGATTACTTACAACTCCTTAAAAAAGCGAATGCAGAATAAATTTCATTCCTTGTACAAAAAGCACTTAAAATCAACCTTGAAAAAGGTTGGTTTTTCTTTTTCTGAATACTTGACGAATTTGCGTTTTTTTGATATAATAAACTGTAATTATATTTATTTTTAGGAGTAATGTAAAATGGGTATGACAATTGCCGAAAAAATCCTTGCCGCTCACATTGTAGACGGCGAAATGAAACAAGGCACAGATATTGGCCTTAAAATTGACCAAACCTTAACTCAAGATGCCACAGGTACTA
>JAZRNX010000112.1:0-8272 GCA_045648365.1 Acutalibacteraceae bacterium | reverse complement strand
GGCCAGAGAAATTCATTATATCCTTCTGTAAAACTGAATATTCCTTTTTCTCTGTCAATTCTAAAAGCAATGGTATGTCCTTCATAAACAAGTATTATATTATCGTGTTCCGGTTCTACATACCACCGCAAATACTCGGTAGGAGTAATATACATTTTACACTCTACATAATTTGCATCAATATTAGAAATTGGTAGTTTAAAGGTACTTGATACTCCGTCAGTAGTATAATATGCCTTAAATTTAGGGTTAAGCATATTAAGAGCTTCAGGCTCTGTGGGTTTAGCATTATAAAACATAGTGCCTGATTCGGCCTGGGCATATTTATTGCCTCTGCCGTTCATATAAATTATAGGCACATAGCAGTCACCGACACCTAGTTGTTTCCAATCATCAAATCCGTTGGTAATTTCGTATATGCGATAAACCGTTTCGCTACCGGAATTTAGGATAACAAAGGCATAAACTCCGCCACCTACCGTAGAAGAAGCATTAAAAAACATTATGTTAGCAAATCTATAAAATGTTTCAGAACTTGTTCTAGAAAGTCGGATAGCAGCCGTTTCCTCTACCTTTCCGCCGCTGCCTACGAAGAACACCCTCAAAAGTTCATAGGAAATGTAGTCACCGTCAACACAATACGCGATGGCTTTTTTCTCGCCATCTATATAAACCGAACTCCCTGTCATTTTAAAGGGTAAAATACACTGAGAATATTCATCGTATCTTCTTACTACACTATCCTCTACCGCCCTTATTCCGTCACGAGTACGAAGGGCCCCGTTTTTAAACCAAAGATTTTTACAACTGCTCAGCTCATTTTTATCGATAAACTTTTCGTCCTTGAGATTTAAACCGCCATAAAGTTCCCCTATGCGAAACCGCTTTTCTAAAGTGCTTTTTATATTGCCGTATTTCATAAACTACACCTCTGAAACCACGGGCAAGCTATCGGTAATTAAGGATTTATTTCCTTTAATGGCAGCCCTCTTGCCGTTATATATATCTGCAAAAAGTTTATTCTTTCCACCGTCATTATCTGAAAGGGCTAAAAGCATCGCCGTACCGTATATAAGGGCATCTTCCGCCTCTTTTGAAATCTCAATTGCATCAGATAATTTCACTATGGAAGTATTTATACTTAAATCTCTTAGTATCCTGTTTATAACCGCTGTTGCCCTTGATTTTAGTCCTGTGCTATCATCTATTTCACCAAAAGAATCGGTATAACCCAGAAGTTTCATTGCTTCATCAAATATTTTGTGACCCTTCATCTTTTTCCTCCTTACCTAACTCCTCAAGGACTTCTTCCTTATCGGTTAAAATTTCACTGGGTAATCTCTTTATGAGTTGACGCTTGTTTAAAACTCCTTTTTCATAAAGCATCGTAAGTGTATTTACGGCATCCAAAGTTTCGCCACCCTTTATATCCTCCGCTTTTACTTTGGCAGAACAGATAATATCTGCATATCTGTCGGCATCAAAGGGCATATACCAAATTCCGCTCTCATCCTCTATTTTTAGGGAACGGTTGCCGTAATGAGTAAACCAGAAATCCACCCAGATAAGTGAAAGTTCACCTAGGAATCTATAATATTTATCCTTTAAAAGTTGTAAAGGCAGTGTTGCAGCATTGAGCATTGTAGCAAGAGCAGCGGCGTTATCCGCTCTGCTGTCGCCCAGCGCCACTTCGTTAGCGCCGCTTTGAGTTAATGTGTTGGTTATAAGCTCATTAACACTACCGCTCAAATTACTGCAAAAATCGGGGGGAGTTATATATTTAACCGCTCCGGCAACATCTTCATTAGTGCCGTAAACCTTAATTATTTGACCTGGGTCATTGGTTATATCGGCATTCACCGTATCACCGTTTACAACCATCATAGGCATACCCATAGTCATAGCCGACCACACATTTGCCGTAATCATTCGGTTTATGGCAATCTGATTGGGGATAAGATAGGTGATTTCGCTCTCGCCGTAAACTACCCCTTCCTTTTCATCCCAAGTGAAAGCCGCCAAGGGATAACGGGTAAGTTTTGTATCGAAATCTTCACGGATAACGGCATTTTCCGTAACCTTTACACATCTTACGGTAGATTTTCCCTTTTCCGTAAAAGATTTATAGAACTTGGTCAGCACCAAAACTCTGCCGTTTTTATCGGGCTTAATATTTCTTGCTTTTTTCTCACCGAGTTCCTTTTTCAAGGATTCCGCATCACGCTCACTCGCAATAATGATATAAGGTTGCATTTGAATGTTTGTGCAGTAAGGGTCGGCAAAATAGACATTGCCGATATCCAAAACTTCGCAGTTTATATCCCCGAAATACTGGGAATTTATTTCTTTATCCCAATATGTATAGATAATTCCCGTGCCACTTATAAATGCTTTTTTAAGAGCAGAAGCCAAAAGAGAATCAAGGGCTACTCTATGAGAAACGGTATTTCTGTAATCATCAAGAACAGGCATAAGGAGGTCTATCTCGTCTGCATTAACCTGACCTTTAAAGCCCTCGCCCACTTCGAGAAGTTTTCTTCTTTCTATGCTTTCTTTGCCCCGTTTATTTGAGGCGGCAAAACCACCCGCTGAAAATTTAACCGAAACAGGCGCCGAAATAATCTGGGATATTTTATAATCGCCAATTCGTTTTATAACATTGTACCTAACAAGTGGACGGTCATTTCCGCAGTTTGCCCCATACCACTGGTCACCAACATAAAAACGCTCATTGATTTTGCTTTGCTCGTAAAGGCCCTTGCTTCCAAGGGCATCTTTGAAATCAACTCCGCTTAAATATTCTTTATATATAAGTTTAGGTTCAAGATTCATTTTTTACCTCCCAAGCCAAAATCGCTTTGGCTTTGTAAAAGAGCCGCTTTTAGTAAAGCGGCTCCCATAAATTAAAATTAAACTGCTTCTACAGTTACTGAGCAAACAGCGCTAACCTTAGCAGGAATGCCGTCTACGGTAATTTTAGCAAAATAGTAGTGGGTGCCGACAGTAAGGTCTGCAGGAAGGGTTAACTGCGCATCAGTTGCATCTGCAACCTTTACTGCACCGCCGCCGTTTTCATCCTTGCAGGAGTACCACTGATAGCCGAGCTCGCCACCGTCGCAGTTTGCGGTTACGCTCAAGGTTTCATCACTTTCACCTTCGTTTACGGTAATGCTCTGAGGCTCACCCGTAACAGTTACCTTAGGAGCAATCCAAGCCCAGATACTATCAAGACCGCTCTTCTTTACGAATACATCGTAATAAATGCGGTAATCAAACTTATAAGCATCAGCATCGAGATTCTGTTCAGGGGTGAAAATTCTCATCTGCTCTGTTTTCTTAACAAGGTGAGCCGCTGATTTGGGACAAACAAGCATATAAACCTCACGGGCGTTAGTGTCAGGCTTAAAGCCACCCTGTGCACCCGCATTAAAGGTATAGCTTGTCTTCATTCTTTCGTTAACAACGGGAATGATAGCAACACCATTTAAAGACTTAACCTTAAGATTAACCTCACCCTGCTTGAAATCGTTTACGGTAAGCATACGAGAAATCTCAGCAGAGTTTGTGAGAGCGGCATACATTGAGCTATCAAGGAATGCTACAAGTTCCTCATCAAAACCAACTACGCTCTGTACTTCGTTAATAAGATTGCAAAGCGCCTCAAAAGGCTTGTTTATATCACCCTTTATGAGATTTGCTCTTGTTGCAGCAAGACCTGCAAGTTTAGAAATTACATAGGCATCGCATTCGGGAACAACCTTGGTGCGAACATATTCACCCAAAATCTTACCTGCAAGATTGGCAATACCGGTTTCATCCATATCCTCACGGTCAATCTGCAAGGAACGGGCGCGGTCCATAGCCATTGTGTAAGAAGCGTTGCTTACGGTTATAGCGCCGCGGGTAAAACCTGTATCGCGGTCATAATCGGCAAGGCCTTGGAAATCCACATCGGGAATAATAACGGTTTTTGCGCCTACAAACTTAGTAGCAAGGGCGTTATCTGCAAAGAAACCTGTTGCGCTCTTCTGAGCAAACAGAATATCCAGTTCATCAGAATATCTTGCAGCGTTTTCAATAGAATTAATAGACATAAAATCTTCTCCTTATCAAATTAATTTATCCCCAAAGTCCCTTTAAAAACATATTGCGAACAGGGTCTACTGCCCCTGTGTCTTCGGTTTTTAAAGAGCCGAGGGTATGTTTTTTAACATCCTTCTCTTTTTCTTCACTTGCCTTCTTTTGCATTTTAAGAGTGTGAAGATATCTTAAATATTCATCGAGGATTCGGCTGCCTTTTTCTCGGCTACGGGCGATAACCTCTTTTGGCAACTCATCATATCCCGAAATTTCGGGAAAGAACTCTTTTAGTTCTTTTATTTGACCGTCGTCACCTAAAAGTTTTTCTTCCATATTTATGAAGTTATCCGTAAACTCCTCGTTTCCTCCGCACTTTGATAAAATTTCATCGCGATGCTCTTTTCTGAGATTACCTTCAACCATAGATAAAAACTCTCCCACGCTTTTGCCATTATGCTGAGCCAAAATGCGCAGTCGGTCAAATTCGGGGGTAATCATATCGTATTTAAGGCCCTTTTGTGCAAGGGTGGTCGCTTCCTCTAGGGAAAGTTCCCTTTCCTCTTTATTAAATTTTATAGGAATTTTAATACCTCCGTCCGAAATTTGAGGTTTGGTTTCCTCGCCTTCCGAAGTCATATTTTCTTCTTGTGATTCTGGTATATCACGATTATAATTTTCTGATTTTTCCATACTAAACTCCTTAAATTTACTGTACCGAGCCGTCATAGGTTAGAAAATTTTCGAACTCACGGCTGATGATAGCTTTTTTAAAAAACGGTCCTCGTGGTACCGCTACTCCGCCACCCTTTCCGCCAAAAAATAGGCCTAAAAGGAAACCTATAAGGAATGCGGCGACGGCTACAGCCAAAAAACTTAAAAAACTCATATATCCCATCCTTTACTGAAATCCTTAGGGCTAATGCCCATTTCTCTTTTAATTTCCGTTTCCTCCTTTTCGGGACGAAAAAATTTAACATCGTAAAAAGCATACCTTAAAGCATCGCAAAGGTGATTATCCGTATCTTTGGGCATCTTCATACCGTTTTTTAAATTTTTATCGTCGTAAACATAGGAAGAAAACTCCTTTATGGTGTTGACACAAACGGGGTCGATATAAATTTCATATTCGTTAATACCCGATATTCCGTTTAAAATACTGTCGCTACCCTTTACTGATGGCATTATTCTCCCAATGCCAAGCCGCCTCAAATCATCATTGGATTTTGGCTCGGCGCTATCGGCTCTTATACGCTCCTTAGCGTAGCCCCTTCTTTTAATCTCCTCGGCAATATGGCAGTTGAGCATTCTTTTTTGATAAAATTCATCATAGATATAAAGAATTTTATCTACGGGGTTGGCAAGAAAGGCGATAAATGCCGTGGGGTCATTTGTGTAGCCGTAATCAAGACCGAAAAAGTTTTTCCATTTATACCTTTCCTCATTCTTGATTACAGGTTTGCCCACTTGCCAATTTTCAAACACAAGCCCCTCCGATATACCCCAGTTTCCAAGCCCCGCAACCTGATATTTTTGGGGGCTTCGGCGTTTCATTTTCGCAAATACCGTTTTGTCGGTTTCATCCAAAAACTCATTTATAAGATAGTTGGTTGAAAAGGTTGCAGTATCCGACTGCGTGGTATCGAAAAATCGTTTTTTAAGCCAGTGTTCGCTACTCCAAGGGTTAAAGGTAAGAGTGGTTTGTTTGAAAAGCCCGTTCGGTAAAGTTCCTCTCGGCACAGATAAATCAAGCTTTTCAAAATCCGCCTCGTTTTCTATTTCAAAGGCCTCCTCTACCCAGACAAAATTTAAGTACCCATTTGGCACTGTGGTGGATGCCAATTTGAGAACATCATCAAATCCGCGGAATATAATTTTTTGTCCTGTAGGCAAATAGGTCATTTCCATAGGTGATACAGTGTTACTCCATAGGTGTGATACACCGAGTCGACTCTGGGCCCATTTGAGTTGCGCAAATGTACTGTCCCTATGGGTGTTCATAATGTGCCTTACTACTAGAAGATTGCTATCCTTATACCGCATAATGCGGTATATAAAATTGAGAGCGGTGGTGGTACTCTTTTTAGAGGCCTTGCCTCCCTTTAAAACTCGGTAACGCTTTTTGCAGTTCCAGAATTCATCGTATCCTCTACCCACTATTTCGCTTACCCTAATCGGCGATATCGTCAATAATGGTCACCGCCCTCGACTCTTTAAGAACTTCGCCGCCGCTCCCCACGATACTGCGAAGCTCCTTTATGGCAGAAAGGTCACCTGATGATGCCTTCTTGTAGAGCGCTATCATAACTGCGGCTTTTCTTTTTGGCTTTTTTAACTCATAGCCTTCATCTTTAAGAGATTGCTTTTCCGCTTCGGATAAGTCCTCGTTAAGTAAAGCTTCAAGTGAACTTTTAAAAAATTCATCTTTTTTCTTCATAGGTAACCTCCTCCATATAAATTCATCGGCTTTTCTGCCGACATATTTAATATACTCCGCCAAAAAGTGCCATTCACCGACTTGAAAAAGAAATTTATTTGGTGTATAATATAGGTTGTAAATTTCTGCGAGGTGACTTCCAGTGAAAAATTATAAACGCTCGGCTAAAATCGCCCTTATAGCAACCTATATTTTTATGATTTTATTAGTCGCGTTTACCGTGGCTCTTCCTTGGCTTACAAGATGGTATGTTGAAGTTCGCGGCCGTTCTGCCGACCTTTTTGCTACAATTATGCTTGCCACCTATCCTTGTGTACCTTTGGCGGCTATTACCCTTATCTCTTTAAGGAAACTTCTTAAAAATATTCTTGCAGGTAATGTGTTTGCATTCGAAAATACGGGACATCTTCTTGCCATTTCCAATAGTTGCTTTTTAGCGGGACTTATAATGCTTGTTGCAGGTATTTTCTATATGCCCTTCTATATTGCAGGGGGCGCCGCAATTTGTATGGCGCTAATCGTAAGAGCGATGCGCGTAGCCCTTCAGGCCGCAGATTATGAAGTTCATAAAAACAAAGAAGAAAAGAGTGAAGAACAATGAAAAAAACAGTTATTTCGGTTATCGGCAAAGATTCGGTTGGTATCATTTCTAAAATCAGCGCGTCAGCCGCTGAATATAATGTTAATATAATTGATATTACACAGTCGGTTTTAGAGGATTTGTTCTGTATGGTTATGCTAACGGATATTTCCGCCCTTTCTTGCTCATTTAGCGAGTTTTCTGATAATCTTCAGAAACTAGGTCGCGAAATGGGGCTTGAAATTCATGTTATGCACGAAGATATTTTCAATTCTATGCACCGTATTTGAGGTAGAGTAAACTTATGATAAATCTTAAGGATATAATGGAAACCGTAAACATGATTAGGCAGGATAATCTGGATATCCGCACCATCACTATGGGTATTTCCCTTCTGGACTGCGCCGATTCCGACCCAAAAACTGCCTGCAATAAGATTTACGAAAAAATGACCCGCCTTGCAGGCAATCTTGTAAAAACGGGTATGGATATTGAAAGCGAATATGGAATTCCCATTATCAATAAACGAATTTCCGTAACACCCATCGCTATGGTGACCGCCGCTTCGGGCGGTGACCCCGTTATGTATGCTAAAACTTTACAGCGAGTTGCCGACGCTACGGGCGTTAATTTTATAGGCGGCTACTCCGCCCTCGTTCATAAGGGCTTTTCTGCGGGAGATTTGCGACTTATAGAGTCCATCCCCGAAGCTTTGGATATTACAAATAATATCTGCTCATCCGTTAATATCGGCTCCACCAAAGCGGGTATAAATATGGATGCGGTTAAACTTATGGGTAAAGTTATTAAGGAAGCCGCAATAAAAACCGCTGACCGTGACTGTATGTGTGAAGATGGGCCCTGGGAAGAAAGCCAAGGCTTTGAACAGACCATGTAAGGAGTGATTGCCTATGAAGATAACCCCGTATTGGGGGAAGCGAAACATCAATGTAAGTACTAATCTAAGAAAAGTTTCCCATGATGAAAAATTAAATCTATTCTCCCTGGACATTTCGAGAGTAGTGAAGTATTGTGAATTGAATGATGCGTTGCGTGGAGGAATTAGCGAATGAAGTATGAAGGCCCCTGCAAAGTGTTCTGTAATGACCCCAATAAAACGCTCTATACTACCAAATACTACACGGTGAATCATAACTGGTCTATGTTTTTCACCATCT
>JAZRNX010000111.1:0-17614 GCA_045648365.1 Acutalibacteraceae bacterium | reverse complement strand
CCACGGCTGGAAAACTGCACCCGGATCTGGTGGCTGCGGCCGGTGCAACTAACGAATGATACCGAAAAAATCTCAATATAACGAGCCGATGATACCATCGGTTATTACCCGGTATAATAACAAGAGGATACCACCCCCAACCGCCAAATATAACAATGAAATAACCCTTACCGAAATGTCTAATGCAACATTAGTGTGATACCAATAAAATAGCCCGATATAACAAGTTAATGGCACCTATAGTTATTAGCTGAATATATAAAGCTGATGATACCAATATAACCTTCAAAATTTATTTAGAGATTTAAAATATGGGGCGTCAAAATTGTCAAATCCATTTTTTAAAAATATGTTCCCCCTTATAGGGTAAGTTTTGATTTATAATAATTATCCTTGCAAAAAGATACTATAGGCGCTGTTTTTACTATTAAAAATAGTTTTTTTGCTATTAAATCATTTAAAATCTTTTATTTTCGTTTTTCTATGACCAAAAGATAAAAAACTATAAAAATGATTTACTGTTCGATATGATTAGAGTTCGAGAGTTTATTGCGGCTCTCATTTTTAGAGTTTTGAACATTTTGAGAGAGCAAAAAATGATGCTCTGTCTTTTTCTCGTTTACTTTCTTTTTTATATTAAGAGCATCATACTTTCGGTTTTAGATGACAAAGAAATTATTTGCATTTTGAGGTGGGCAAGAGGGTCAGCAATCTTGTCATTCCAAAGGGACAGTCATCTTTTATAATCTCTAAATGTAAATCATCACAAATCGAATCGCCCGAAATGACAGTCATTTATTCTCTCGAAACGTAAGTGAACGCCTCATTTGAAAACGAAAGTTTTCCCTCAAATTAATCTTCTATTAATCTAAAATAATCTATGAGTGTCATCGGCAAATGAGTATCATCTTATCATTGCAAAACGTAAATCATCATCATTAAAAAGAGACAATCAACCAAAAATTCATTCCAATAAAACAACGGTCTGTGCCCAAAAGGGTGCAGACCGATAATGTTTTCTTGAACAGAACATTAAAACTTTTTAACATTCACTATAGAGATTTTATAAATAAAATTTCTTATTACGGCATTAGAACACGTGAAAAAAATAAAGAATTTTTATCTTTTGTACGTTAAAATCAAGAATTTACCATGAAAAATTCCCAAAATTTGCAAAAATTAATGTTTTCTTGAAAGTCGAAAATAAGGTTATCTAAGCTTTAATATGCTAAAAAATTTATTTGAGACGGCAAATAAACACCTTTAGCGCAAAAAAATTAAAAAGAAAGGATGCTACAACGATGAAAAAGAAATATCATGTTGTGCTAACACAAAATGAACCCAAAATAATCGCGTTCAAAAAATCCCTGCCCCAAGGTCATCTAAGCCAGACGGTCGAACTAATTATGACCGAATCACTAAAAGATCTGGTTGCCGAAATCCCGATGGATTTTAAAATTGTGCCAATCATTGAAGACGTGCATACCAAAATCTCTCTTCCCGAAGAACTGGTTCAAAAGTTTTGCAAGAAGTTTGGATGCCAAAAAGGCAACCTCACCTCCTATATAAAAAGAGAGGTTAAAAAATGTATTCAGAAGAATTTAGGCCCTCTGCCCGACGAATATATTTCGTCTACAAAAATTGAGGCAATCTTTAACCAAGTCAAAAATCGTGTAAACGAAAAAGCGAGGTCTCTGGATACCGGTAGCGAAAAAAGCAAACTCATAGAAAAAGAATGGATAAATGCATTTCACGAAATGCAGAATGCCTTAAACCAAGAAAGGAACAAAAGATAATGGAAGAAAGAATTTTATTTATTAAACTCGACCCTAAAACTGAAGCAGATATTATCTGTTGGATGAACTCATTACCCCCTCGCACAGTAAACAAAACTGTGAACGAAATTGTGGTTGCCGAAAGCCGCGGGCTCATCGCTCGTATTCCCAATGAATTTTCGTTCACAAATCAAGTAGAACCGTTAAGATGCAGACTCATTTTCAGAAGCAGAGCTACCCTAAACTTCTTAACGAAAATTCCTAAAGGTGAATACAAATTAACTCTTGTATCAATAATCCGCCGTCATATTGAGAAGAACAAAGGTATGCCACCTACACCGCTTAAAATACACAAGCGATATCTTTCAGCGGTTACCAACCAATTTATAAATATGATTAATGCTAAAAAGCAAGAAACCAAAGGTGTTCCTAATAGGTATGATAAACTCAGTAAGTTTTTCGAACTTGCTTTTACAAATTTTTCTAAAGCAATCCTTGAATGCTACAAGTCTGTAGATATACTTCACGGTAATTACAATCTTTATCATTTAAACTGCGAAGACATTATCAATAACGCTTTCGTTCAGGTGTTTGGAGTGATTGCAAAACCTGCAGATGAATCTGTGGACGAAAATCCTGTTGCAGCATCAGAAGAATCTTCAACTAATTCTCTTGACGAAAATCAGGAAAATTCACTTTATAAAATTCTCGAATTGGGTCTACCTGACGAAATTTTTGAAACAATCAAAAGAAAAATAAAGGAGAGTAAAAATAATGAATAATAATTTAAATAACGAATCAACCAACAATGAAAACGTGGTTTTCGTACCCGATATTTTAGAAAATTTTAAACCGCGCGACAAGGAAGCATTCAGAATCATAGTCTCGTCAGGCGTTTCTGAAGAAAAGGATGCCAAAGAACTTATTATTGACAGATTTATTGAAGAAAAGGATAAATCTATCAGTTCGCATACTGCATATCTGCACATAAAAACACTTTGCGATATGTCGTTACTTAAGAAAAAGAGAATGTCCACCGGTTACCGTCCGTTTAATATTTTACTCGTTACCCCGTTAGGACAACGTGTTTATCGAATGCTATTTAGGAAAGAACCACCCGTTCAGGAGCATTATAAACTCTTAAAGGAACATTCAAGCATTCCGCACGCATATATGATTAGGGATGTTAAAACTGTTTTGGAGAAAACGGGAAACTTCAGCAGGATTACTATGGGACGTAAAGAAAACAGGATACCGCTTTATGATGGCAAGTCGGTAATTCCCGATATTATTGCCTATATAAATGATAAGCCTGCCTACTTTATTGAGGTTGAATGCGGGAACCACAATCAAGAGCAATTTAACGAAAAGCTCAATAAATTAGTTGGCATAACTAAAACTGTGATTATAGTAGGCAGAAACCGAGAAGATGTAACAAATTTATTAAAACCGCAGGTCGATAAATATATAAAGTTTAAACATCTTGATGTACTTAAGTTCTCCGAAACACATATATACTTATTCAGCATCACAGACCTATCCAGAGGCAAATTCACCTTCCATTACGATATGAGTTCAAAAGAACCTATCTACGGTTTTGGAAGAAAAGCAATGGTGGTGTAAGGCAATGAACAATAGTTTTGTTAATATAGGTAATAAAGCATTTGTGGGGGTGGCTGAAATCATATGTATCGAGGCTGCCGATTCGGATAAAGTGCGCCGAATTTTGGCACGTGCAAATCTTAAAAGAACAAGCCCCGAAGTAATCGACACAACTTCGGATAAAGAGACTCGTTCAATAATTTTTCTTAAAGATAATAAATACTGTATCTCTAGCGTTAATGCATCTATCCTAACCAAGAGAGTACAGAGCAATTCTACCGAAGTTGTGGACGAAAAATAAGCAGGTAAATGTAAAAATATAATCGCCGATTCATTGATTTTTTAACTTTTTTCATAAAAAATATGACCTCTAAAGCCATAAAACTTTAAAGGTCATATTTTTATTACATAAAGTTATTTTGTAGTTTTAAAAAAATTTATTTTTCAACAACTAACAGAACACCTTCTGGACCAACTCGTTTTTCCGGCTCTGTTAAAATGTTTTCTGCAATACATTTTTCAATCAAATCATTCAAAACATTTATTCCTGCTACCAATAGATTATATGATTTATATTCATTAAGAAGATGTTTTTGAATATGCGACACCATATAATCATGCAACTCTACAGCAATTTCATTACAGATGTCTTCAACAGAATCATAGTATCCGCGAAGAAGATTTCGATATTTCTCCCACTCCTTAAACTCAATAGTGATTATTCGTGGTTCTAAAATATCTCCAACTTTTCTTAAGAATCCACATTCAATTGCCTTTGCCGCAATTTCCTTTTGATTTTCGGTTAAGTGATTTACAGACAGTCCACCGATCGATTTTAATGTAATACTCATTTTTTCATCGTTTGTTATGTCCTGACCGGCATAAAAATGTCTGTCAATTCTTTTGCCATAGATATTGCGAATAAAGACATAAGAATAATTGCAAAAGTTCCTTGTCTCATTTCCATCACAACCATAAAACCTACCACCATAAGGTGTACCATCTTGGACAGCTACAGCAACAGTAGTGAAATTGCGTTCAGGCCTTTTAATATCGTTAAAGAACTTTTCTTCAAGTATATCGTCAACACGCTCTTTAATGAACCATACAGATTCGTTTATTAAGGACCAAAGAATAAATCTTAAGTCTGTTTGTGAACTCAAATACGGGAAATTCAAAAAGCTTTCTTTATTCTCATTTAAATGATTTTTTAGCTTTTCGGAAAGTTCATCCAAATGTTTAGTATATATTTCTCCAACTTCATCAAACTCGTTATTGTCAACAATAATTACATTGGCTATATACTTTTCTCCTTCTTTTCGAAGAAGTCCATAACTGCCATTTTCACCTTTAATGTGAATATCAAGCTCATCTTCAATGTAAGGCATAGGAACGCATAATTCTTCTGATAACTCTTTCGCACTCTTGGCCTTATCTTTACAAGCATAAACTATATTTTGGGACAAAACACGTTCCGCCTTTGTTCGTGGGTCATTACCGCGAGGATTACCTGTCCCTATAAATGCCAATGAAACGGGTTTTAAGGATAAATTTCTATTACTCATAGTTTCAACCTCTTTTCTGACTGTATTACGTGCAGAAAACAAACGTTGTTTTACTGTTGTTTCATTGATTCCGAGTTTTAAGGCAATATCCTTAACTTTTATTTCGTCAAGGTAATACAGCACCATAACCTCTCGGTATGCTTTGGATAGAAAAGAAATCTCTGCAAAGATTTTCTTTATCTGTTCCTGCTCGGCAACTTCTTCAATAAAATTATCAATTTCATTCTCTTTTGCTGCCAATAACAAATCGCCGTTTTCAATACTAATGGTTTGACGGGTTTGATTTCTCTTTTCAGAGTAATCGGCATACACTCTCCGAGCGATAGTCCAAACAAAAGCATAAAGGTTTTCTATACTTTCCTGATTATGTACGGCAGATATTACGGCGAGAATTATGTCCGAACATAATTCCTCTGCTTCATAAGAAGTATTGCATCTCCGGTATGAGAATTGATAGATCTTATCGAGAAACTCTTTATCGCCGATAAGTTTTAATATTTCGTTTGTTTTCATATTGCACCTTTGCTTCAATCATGATTGTTACGCCTATATAGTCGGCAAAATTAGAGGTTGGTTAGGTATTATTTATAAATAATATTTCCTTGGCATTCAACATTACCTTCTATTGTCTTGCACTCTACACTACCGCCACAATTTACATCCCCTTTAATGTTGTCACCACAAGTAACATTATCTCCACAGTTTACAGCACCGTTTATTTCGCCTGCACAGGAAATATTATTGCCGCAATGAACACCGCCGCCGATTGAACCGCCGCAAGAAATATTATTACCGGCATTTACATTACCGTTTATGTTACCTTGACAGGAAATGTTATTTTTGCATTCTTTTATATCACCGTTAATCTGGTTACATTCAATTTCGCCGTGACTTACAACATCTCCGTTAATACTTGCATCACAGCAAATATTACCAAAGACTTCAACTTTAAAATATTGCCTTGTGGTTTCGTTACAGTTTTTTGGAAAAGTTATATCTATAGTTTTATCTATGTCATCGACCGACATAACTCTTTTGCCCCTGGCAACTACAACACGGAAAGTATCATCGTCACGCAGAGGAAACTGCGCACAAACATCGTTGACAGATGGTTCTCTACCAAATAATTCGTCTATACTTATCTCAAATATATCAGCAAGCTTTGGTATTAAGCTAATATCCGGACAACACTGTGCCGACTCCCATTTAGATACTGACTGATTAGTTACACCTAACCTTTGAGCAAGTTCCTTTTGTGTTAAGCCTTGCTTTTTTCTATAAAAACAAATAGTATCATTCAACTTCAAATTATCCATAAGTACACTCCTTTATATTTCTTGTAACTACATTTATATTTTAAATGTTGCAATGTTATAAATCAATAACGCAGTTATTGGATTTTTCCAACTCCAAGTTGGATTGTGTTTTATCATTATGCCGCCTGCAGAGTACAGGCGGCATTTACTACTTCTTTTCAATCTTTGCCATATCAGCTTCGTAATTATTACGGTCTTGTGTACCTAAAGCGTTACGGAATATTACAGTTCCATTTTCATCGCTATCAAATGTATACTCAACGGCAGCGTGCCAACCATTACCGATATCGGTGGGCTCATATTTTCGGAACAATCCGTCTTCTACGGGGAAATACCCACATCCTGTTCCTTTATACTCAGTCAGTTCCCAAACCGCATTTATTTTACCATCCTCATATGCAGATGTAAATTTAACGATTCCAACTTCCGGAGCGAACCACCATTCCTTGATGCCGTTCCAATACCCCATACCACCTGAAAATCCGTGAGTTGTAATACGAATATGTCTACAATCCTTAAAATTGCCTGCTTTTATAGTAACATTCTCACCATCCAAAACAACTAGTTCAGCTTCCGATTCATTCCAATAAACCGGCAATGTTTGTTTGGTATGATAACCAGATACCCAATTATCAGACCATATTGCACCGGCGAGGTCGTTAAGCATACTATAAATCTGGTTATATAATGCTTTCCATCCCTCTGTACCGCAATGTTTCATAGCTTTCCACTCAAAACTATGTACGCGGTTTGAATCAAGGACTGTTTTTTCATCTTTGTTTTTAATATTGTAAATATTGAAGAAATTCCATCGTCCTATTTTGGTATAGTTTGGATTGAACTCATTATCGGTTTCAAATATTCTTTGCATTACATTTTCAGCAATGGCGGTATAAAGTTTCTCACGTTTTGTTTTTGCCAATGCTTTAGCCCTCACATAACAGTCTAAAACATCCTGTAATGCATCGTTATTGGAATTAACATATTCATTCCTTGCTTTAAGTATATTACCTATCCAAGAATCTTCATCATAACCCGAAGTAATATTTAATGCGTATTTTTTAAGAATTGCGGAGTCTTTTGTAGCAGTAACGACCTCAAAGTTATTTTTTATGTCACAAATTATACCTTCTGCTTTACAAGTATACTCCCAACGGTTTCCTTTAGCGAAAGGTAAGATGCCAACACCACCCGTTATAGAATATTCTTTTAGTTCCCATGTGTGAGCTCCATTCTTACCGATAACAAACTGCTTCACTATTCCAACACCCGCAGCGAAATATGTTTCACAATAGGAGTTGCCTGCGAGTTTTTCATCAAACTCCCAAACAACGCACATACAATCATTAAATGTTCCGGCGTCGGTTTTTACAACAAGATTCTTTTCTTTGCAATACATGGTAATCTTTTTGTCAGATGAAAGGATTTTTTCACCTGGAACCATATCTTCATACGGCATAAGGTTATCACAGGCGCTACAGTTCCAAAAAACAGCGCAATCCAATGTAGTATGGCGAGAATATCCTGGTTGTTGCCAAAAATATATTTTGCCATCGATAAATTTAAAAGATTCTGCTGTGGCACACATTCCAATTTTAAGCAGTTTTCTATCAGGTAAATTCAAGATCTGTTCTTCAACTTCAATTGCCGATAAAGCATTAGCATAGTAAATATCATTTTCATCAAGAATGCTGAGAACTTTTTTATATGAATCAATACCATCTTCAAAGCGTTTTGCTTCTATGTAATAATATCCAAGCCAAAACCAACAATAACCTAAAGTTTTATTAAACCCGATTTTTTGAATGTGTGGAATTTTAGTGTTAAGTAAGAAATCTATTCTTTCTTGCCCACTATATTTATCCATCTCATAACTTACGACAGATTGCATAACATCTTCGTTGTGGCTTTTTTCGGCAGATTCTTTTATTCTATTAAAGGTTGCATCATTTTTCTCTCCGGGCAGCCACCAATAGCCCCTTATAAGAACATCCGCAAGAGCATGATGCTTGTCTACCGATTCTTCTAATTTTTCAACATTACTCAGCACCCTGCGATATTCTTTTTCGAAGCCCGATTTATCGTTCTTAAGAGACCATAATTTTAACTGTTCAACCTGATACATTACCTTCTGTACAAATGTCATATTGTCATCAAATTTAGTCATAACACCGTATTCCTTTCTGAGTTGTTTTCGTCCTTCGTTAAGGCGCCATTTAACCGTGCCAATCGGTATATTTTGAGAAACTGAAATTTCTTCTACCGAAAGACCTTGAAAGTAATGCAGCTTAATGGTTGTGCGAATCTTCTCACTTAACGCTTCAATAGCCTCATGCAGTTTTTCGTTGCGTTCACTCTCTGCAAAATGGGCTATATCCAACATTTCAAGAAGTTTATTGTCTACATCTCCGTTAATTTTGTTTTCAAGCAGATGTAAACTGATATCTGCAGAAGCGTTTTTATAGTGTATAACTAAACTCCTTGCACAATTTTTCGCAATTGAGCAAACCCACGAACCAAATTTGTCAGGTTCACGTAGGCTGTCTAGTTTTATCCACGCCGACACAAAAGCATCCTGAGAAGCATCTTCAGCAGAAAACTCGTTTTCCGTTACCTTTAAGGCGGTTCCTTTAACCGATTTTTCATAACGAATAACAAGCTCTTCATAAGCTTTTTCATTACCCAATAAAGATAATTCTACTAAAGCACCATCTTTTTTATCTTTAAAACCATTCATTTGCATTTCCTTTCATTTTGAAGCTTCATATATAAGACATAAAAAACTCAAAAAAGGTTGGGTTAATAAAATTAATATCACGATTATCATCAATAATCCACACTTATTTTTATTTATATTTATGACAAATGCCGTTCACCATAGCAAACGGCATAAGATCATTTTTATTTGTTCTTTACACAAGTATATCTTTTGGTAGCAAATTCAATTTTTGTGTCAGCAACAGTAAAACCATACTTTTTATAAAAACCAATAGCATCGTCATCGGTTTCGGCTGTAATGCTATCCACATTAAAACTATTAAAAATAAAATCAATAAGTTTACTGCCAATGCCTTGACCTTGGTATTCAGGTTTTACAGCAATATCAAGTATGGTTGCCGAGTAATTTAAAAGCTTAAAAATAACAATCCCTTTGTATTCACCATTATGTTTATAAACATAGATATTGGCGTTTTCATCTTGATATTTCTTTGTTCTGTTCAGTAATCGATCTTCTGTGGGATTGAATACGCTCGGTGCAAGTAATTTCAATATATCAGGTTCAGTTATTATTGCTTTAACGCCACAGATTGAAGATACATTGCAAAGTTCTATACCTAAAGCACCATAGTTTTTGATTTGGTCCTTGGTGTAATACTGTTCCATATCGGTGTAATGAGCAGTATCAAGTTCGGAAACTGTATAGCCGCACTTTTCAAGTGGTAACGCTTTATACAATTCTTCAAAATCAGAGAATTTATGTAATCTGGAGACCTGTGCTGTGAGGATACCCTTGGTTGAGGAACAGTTAAAAACAACGGTATCTTCAACATTTATTTGTTGCCGCTTCTCATCATTTAACCTTAATTCAATTGTTTTGCTACCATCCGCAATCTTACTAAAAGCAGATGGGACAAGGTTCATATAGTGTGTCATTATAACTTTCCTTTACAGGTTTACTAACGTTCAATTAGTGTTTCAATACCGTTCTCTATAATTATTCCATCACCATCGTTAAGTCTAACAATAGAGCAATAATGTTCTTGTTCGTACGCTTTGCAGATATCCTCTAATTTATCAAATCGTTTAAGAAATTTATTATAGTGAGGAATTATATGTGTTTTTGTCAAACGCAGCCCTTTGAGATCATCAAGAGGAACTATATTTATCTCTGGAGTTAATTTGTCAACAATCTCAATAGATGGCGTAAACACCATTGCACCCGCACTCCATCCGAGCAATACTTTTTTCTCAGCAAGTTGTTTGATTATATCCGATACATTATGTACACGAATTGAATTAAGTAAATAGTAGGGGTTACCACCGATAAATTCAACCACATCGTATTTAAGCAATTTGGAAGCATCTTGTGTATCCAAATCGAAGGTGTCAACACACAAACCGTATTCTTTAAGCTCGTTTATAACACGCGGAACATGATAATTACGCTCTTTATATTCATTGTCTGCGGTTACAACAACAGCCGCACTTGATAATAGCGAAATATATTTGCTTAAAGCATTTTTTAAAGTTTCACTTGTAATACCATTAGATAATAGAGCAATCATTTTTTATCCTCCATAGAAAATATCATCTACTTTATTTTACCATATTTTTGCTTTCTATACAATGGTAAATGATTGTCAATTATAAACATTCATATAAACTAAAATAACTATGTTCTTTATTTAACATATCTTCTATGGATAATATTATCATACATTAAAAATCGCAAGATACTATTAGACACAGAATTTTTTGGTTGTGTATAATTAAAATAGCAGAAATGGACAAAATCAGGGAATATTCTTTCCTTTTGTCCATTTCTGCTAAAGTGCGCACTTTTAGAAAACGAATTCTTTAAAACTGGCTATTTTATTAAAATCTGCATTTTTTAGTCTTTCACAAACCGGATCCGAAGTGATGATATGTAAATATGGATATAATAAAAAGAAATAAGGTCTTAAAATATGTGCGTATTTTTTCATTGTTTTGTAGTCTGGTAAAACGCGTTCACATAAATCCCTGTAATATCCAATAATATATTCAGATTTATCTTTAGATAGTTTTATATCAAAAGGGAATAAACGACAATCAATAGGTCGCCCTTCGTATATTCTACATTTTTTACCATCTAAATCGAAAAAGTGACATTTTGTATTCACGACATTACCATTATCATCATGCTTATCTATCCTGTTCATTTGACGGACAACGGTTTCATCAAAAGGCTCTTGCAACTTGGATGAATATGTATCTTTATTTTGGTTTCTTTTTGCTAAGTGATTTCTTAAACCATCTACTTCAGAATCTAACAGAATTGGCATATCAACTAATTCATTTGCACAACAACAAACTGAGTTTTCATTGTAACAATCATTACAAAAATCAAAAGTACCATTTAATAAATCTTTATTTTCACCCGCAACCCACACATATGGACTAACACGTATTTCATCATCAACCGTTGATAATTTAGAAAAAGAACAAAATCCGCTTAAAATATCACTATCAATCAGCTTTAAATTAATTGTGCCTCTTTCATCTATTCGATTTTCTTTTGAAAAATATTCTGCTGTTAAAACCTTGTTTGTATACTTTCCTATCAAAGAGTATGTATACACTACTTGAGTTTTACCATTTTTACTTATCTCTTGTAGAGATACGGTTCCCTCTATATTACCATTTTCTTGCTTTGTTATATGTATTTGCTCAGTCTTCAACTTATTATCTTCAGCAAAAAGAGATGTATAAACATCATTTAGCGTCATTTCTTGATATGTTTCTGTAATGTTATGTTCTTGAGCATCGTTATCATTAACAACTCCGTTAATAATATTCGTTGTGCTTCCTGGTCCCATCTGGACAGAGGTTCCATTGTTGGTATCAGTATGATTTTTGTTATTCGTAGTCTTATCACCACTTTTTCTCTTTTTTATAATCAAAGTAATTAAGGTAATTAAAGCTGTTATAAGAGGAATAAATACGGTAATAGCTTTTATAATCGTTTCGGTACTCATTTTATATCATCCTTTAAATAATATTTCTGATATTTGCAAATTATGATAGGTCTTTTATTGTAAAAATAGCCCTATATCAAAAGTAAAATAGTTTAATATAATTATACACGATAAATACTTATGTGTCAATCAAAGTCATTTGTCGTTGAATTTTGATGAAATATTTTTTATAAAAAATCATTATACAAATAATTGATTTTTATTGTAAATAAAAGTAGAATAGTATTAGAGGTGAAAATCATGGATTTAAATGAACAATACATACAGGAAAACGCATTGATTCTTTTAAAAGGTCTTTGGTATTCGGAACTTCCTCCGATTATTAACTTTGATGGTTTTTCAGACTGTATATTGAATGTGCTTGATGATATAGAAAATCAAAATACAGATTGTTATAATTTTGATAATGAATATTTTGTGACAGATTTTAAAAACATTTCATCTCCACCCTATATTAGAAGACCGGGAGTGGAAGGTATAACATATTATGATTTTAAACATAATAAAAGTCTTAGAGAAATGCAAATACCCAATTTAAAACATTATCTTGCATTTGTATATGACACTCTATTAATGTACGATGACATTTTCCAAGAATTATATATGAATAATTTGAATAGAAATTATGTTACAGCTTCAAATTCATATCTTATGTTTGAAAAAACGTTTGAAATTCAAACTGAATATGATGATTCCAGTTATGAAATAGAAGCGGGTATTTTTGCAGAAAAGAATAACAAAATAACCGGTTCGGCAATGCTACATAGAAATAGAAAACTATACTATAACAAACAAGATTCATATTTGTATAAAATGAAAATTGACTTGGAATCATTTTTCCCAAATCTATACACCCACTATTTTCATAGAATCTACAATATGGAACCATTTCTATGTTTAGATTTTCCAGAAAAATATTTTAAATTTTTAGATACTTTTCATCAGAAAATCAACGATAACCAAACCAAAGGTATACCTGCTGGTGTTTTTTCATCGCATGTTGCTGCGGAGCTTTGTATGTTATGTGTTGACTATCAAATTAATAACTTAATCTCTGGCAAAAACATCTCATATGTTAGGTATGTAGATGATTTCACTTTTTTCTCTAACTCACAAGAATTGTTAGAAGATTTAAAATTCCAGGTACAACAAATATTAAATGGATTCCGTTTAAGGATTAACGGTAATAAAACAGAAATTTTACCTTGTGTATTTGATTATCCAACCATTGATATTGAAGAGTTAAAAACACATTTTTCATGGATGTTGAACCCCGAAACAAAATTGTTTATGGATTCTCATTTAATAACGTTTAAAAAATACATTGCTAAACTACTAACTGAAAAGAACACCACGCAAATTAAAACTTTATTAACTTGGTTTGCCAAAAAGATTAATAATAATCAGTTGGATTTTATCAACACGGAGTATGATTGTTTTTCCTATTTAATACAACTATCACAAACCAATAACTTACTTTCAAGTAAAGCATATAACGTTATTAATGCTATCATAAAAAGTTCCGACAATAAGGAGGTTCTTTTAAACAAACTTTTATGCATATCAGATGATATAGATTTAAAATTTCCTAATACTATCTTACAAATTTGGCATTATTACGTCATGACAAATAATTGCGAGTCTGAACTTATCAAAAAACTCATTGACAGATTAAATACATCAAATGACAATCCTATTATTTTATCTGCGATGGTATCTAATGGAAAAAATACTAATAAAGAATTATTTTTATACATAAAAAACAGCTATACTAATTTAAGTGGTGCGAACAATTGGAAGAGCGAAATAATGCATTCTAAATATTGGTTACCGTTATTTGTAATTCGTTTGAAAGATACCCACGATTATGAACACTGGTTTAACTCTAATAATTATCCTGATATTTTAAAAAACTTTTCTCTCTAAGAGTGATATGTAGTCGAAAATTCATTGTGCTTAATAAAAACTCTTCTATATGCTTGTAAAGAAATTATTTTTAGTGTATAATTTAATCAGAAAAACAAAAGGCGGATGATAATTATGAAAATGCCATTAAGTGTTAAAAACCAAAGTGTTGAAACTTCTGGTTTAACTAAAGACTATCGTGAAGCGATTTGCGAATTCGTATGGAATGGGTACGAAGCTAATGCTACAGAAATTAGAATTTCTCATTCTCTTAATAATCTATACGGTATTGACACTATAACTATATCCGATAACGGAGATGGAATAAATTTTGAAACATTATCCGATACTTTTGGTGCTTTTCTAGCCTCTCAAAAAAATTCATTATCTTTAAAAGTTAAATCTAAAGCCAATAAAGGCAAAGGAAGATTCTCTTTTTGTGCCTTTTCGTCGCACGCCGATTGGCATACGAGATATTTAGATAATGATAAAATTAAAGAATACACCATCACTCTTTCAAACGAAAACAAAGAATCCTTAGAATATGAAGAAGCGCAAGTTTCAGATGCTTACAATACAACTGGAACAACTGTTACTTTTTATAATATATTTAACATCAATTCTGGAAGTTTAAGTGTTGAAGCCTTAGAAGATTTTTTGCTTTCTGAGTTTGCCTGGTATTTATATCTTAATAAACATAAAAACATTAAACTATTCTTAAATGATTATGAACTTGATTATAAGAAGCATATAAACTCAGAATTTAGTCAAACAATAACTAAACCTATAGGTGAAGAAGTCTTCGAAATTTCATTAATTGTATGGAATGAGAAAATCAAAGAAAAATTTCGTAGTTATTATTTTGATTCTCAAAACACTATTAAAGGCATAGACACAACTTCCTTTAATAGAAATACTGTTGATTTTAATCACAGTGTTTTTATACAATCTAATTTTTTCGACAAATGGGAAAAAGTATCATTATTTGATACCAACCTTCAAACTGGACTACTTGAGACTGAAGAGGATCAAAAAACTATTAAACAATTAAAAACTGAAGTACAACACTTTATTGGTAACAAATTAAATTTGTATATGTCTAGTAAAGCTGATGAAGAAATTGATAAGATGATTAATACTAGACAAACTTTTCCTAAATTCACTAATGATGACTACGGTGAATTGCGTAAAAAGGATTTGGTAAGAGTCACTAAAGAAATATACCGCATAGAGCCTCGTATATTTTATAAGCTCAAGGATGTACAGGAAAAATCACTATTGGCCTTTCTTAATCTCTTATTAAGTTCTGAAGAACGTGAAAACGTATTAACAGTTATTGATGAAATCATTCAGTTAACCACTGAGCAAAGGGCACAGTTTGCTGACATCTTAAAGAAAACTAAGCTTGAGAACATTATTGACACAATTGCTTTTATAGAAAACCGCTACAGGATAATTGAAGTGCTCAAACAAATCATATATGACCTTGATAAGTTTGCTAATGAGCGCGATCATATTCAAAAAATTATTGAACAAAATTATTGGTTATTTGGCGAACAATACCACCTTGTAAGTGCCGATAAAACAATGCATCGTGCCTTGGAACAATATAATTATTTGTTATATGGCGCAAAAGATGCGACTGAACCGTTATCAAAAGAAGCGGAAGCGGATCGTCGAATTGATATTTTCCTTTGTGGTGCTAGAAAGGTTGAAAACTCTTTCGGTAATTTTATTGAAGAAAATATAGTGGTTGAATTAAAAGCCCCGAGGGTTCCTCTTTCTAAAGATGTATTACGGCAGGTTGAAGATTATATGGATTTTATTCGTTCCAATCCACAATTTAACAGTCAACAACGTCATTGGAAATTTATTGCAGTTTGCAAAGAGATCGATGATAAGGTTAAAACTCAGTACAACGCTTTTAAAGATAAAGGTAAACCAGGTTTAATCTATCAGAGCGATTTGTATGAGATATATGCTTTAACTTGGGATGATGTGTTCACTGGATTTAATTTGCGTCATTCATTTATGCTGGATAAACTTAATTACGACCGTAGCATCTTAATGGATGAATATAAAAATGATAGTGTTGAGAAAAGTCGCGAAACAGTAGATAGTTTTACTAAACTTGCTACAAACTGTAATGCAGGTTAATAAAATCAAAGTGTCTTCTTTAACTAAGGAAGACACTTTTTTATACATAGTTAATTTTTGATTTAGTTGTGATAATATAATATTGTAATTTAACAATGTACAACGATTATTTTATTAAAGAAAATTTATTATAATAAATTCATATTCTGTACGTTAGATTATGCTCTTAAATTAACGACCCCGTCTCTGCAAATCGCAAAGGCGGGGTTGTGTTATATTATCGGTCAATATTTATCTACCAATATATGACTTCTAATTATTTAATAGATTGATAACGTTTAATTACAAAATCAACAATCACTTGGGATTTAACCTTCATGTTGAGTTTGCTGATAATTTTTTTAACCATTTGCTCTGTGACCTTGGGCAAGTATTCCCTATATTCCGGATATTTTTCCATTAGTTCTTTAAAGAGCGTCATTAATAGGTCGTTTGCGGATTTACTTATTGGATATCCTCGAGCAATAAGTGCCATATTGTTATCAAAGTTTGGTGCAAGACCTAAAAGCTCACCGATTTTAACATCACGCATTAAACCGAAGTTTCCTGTGTGTCTATCGGGGTTAGCCGTTATAGTATCAAGGAAAATCATTTTAATATAATCGGGAATTGCTTTGGGACAAAGTTCCTTAAGTTTTTCGACTACCTTAATATAATCTTCCTCATCACCCATAAAGGATGAAGCCGGTTCAAATATGACCTTTGCCGAATCGGTAAAATCAAGCGATTTAACGCATTTATCACCTTTCTCGTAATGAGCCATATTCATCCCAAGAGATTTACCTAATTCATATACAAAAAGCTCTGAAAACTGTTCTTTTTGGTTAGCAGATTTGTAAATCCACCATTTTCCGTCTTTGAGTTTCCAACACTTTTCAAAGCTACCGATATTGGTAAGCTCCGGCGTTTTGGTGTCCTTACGCTTTGCTGCAGAATTAAAGCTTGAATAAAGTCCTCGGAGTGCCAGATTGGAGAAATAGTCTTTATTAAAGCGAACATCTTCATATCTCAAATCACTGCCGATAGCCCTAACCCAATAAGTATCGGTAATTGTTGCAGCGTTAACGTGAAGCACTGTTGAAACATCGTCTTTTTCGGCAAGTCTAAGTGCCTTTTTAAGAAGACGTGAGTTTGCTCTATGCGAGTCAATAGCTCTTGTTTCAAGCCAGGATTTAGCATCACTTACACGTTTTAAATGTAACGGTAGTAAATCACTATTCAAAACTTCAAGCTCGTTATCTTTCCAAACTGCTACAACTGTATCACGGCTTAAAATCTCAAAATCCTTCATAAACTTATTCTCCTTTCCTTTATTTTTAATATATTATACACGATTTTAATTTAAAATTCAACTGTAAAGCATTTTATTGTTTTGAAATGGCGAAAACCCGCTTAAATAGTGGGTTTTCGGGATGTTTTATATTGAATTTTCACGGCAGGTTTGGACCTAATGTGTAGTATTAGTTAACCCGCCGTGACCCGCATCAATTATAACAGTTTTGCGGTCGTCCACCTTGCCCACCACCGCAGTCGCAAGCTCTTCATTTGCATAAAAA
>JAZRNX010000110.1:0-46162 GCA_045648365.1 Acutalibacteraceae bacterium | reverse complement strand
ATGGTGCAGACAGTAAGTATTCTTACCGTTTCTATATTGAGGACGATAAGACTGCCTGGGCAACTGCCACCTTCATCCTGCCGCAGTCTATTGACCTGACAGAAAGCACTTTGCAGTTTGATGTCAATCAGTATAATCAGCTTGCTTTGTGGATCGATTTGTATGACAGCAACTACAAGCTGGTTACTGGTGATAACTATACCCTCCGGGAGATCGGCTGGCAAACCTATGAGATCAACGCTCTGTATGGACTTGCAGATGGTAGAACCTCAGAAAATCTGAAGGATATTCGTTACATTCGATTCTCCTTCAACTTTGATCCCGCCAATACCGGCCGCACTGTGGTCATTGACAATCTGACTACCTATAAAAACGAACATCGCAGTTCTATGGCAGCTGGATTAAATGGCTTGTATCTGGGTGACTCCATTGCAGAAGCCCATAACTATAAAGGCTGGCACGGAGAAATGGCAGAACATTACGGCGTTACCGGCTATAATGTTGCGGTTGGTGGAAGAACCTTGGCAAACGACGGAATTTATTCTGAACTTGCCAATGTGCCTGCCAATATGAAGTTTGACTTTGTAATGCTCAATGGTGTTGTAAATGATTACTTTGCAAGTGTAGCAACCGGTACACTGACACCCGAAGGGACTACCTCTTTCGACGGCACAACAGCCATTGGCAGCTTGGAAAAGCTGTTTTATGAGATTACCTCTCGTTACCCCAATGCAGAGGTGTTCTATATTTTGAATTTCGTTCCCAACTGGTCTTCTTTCCGAAAGACAGAATACCTTAACGACTTTGTTCCCCTTGCTAAGCAGGCTTGCGAGAAGTGGGGCGTACATCTTCTGGATCTGGTTGATAATCCCCAATTTCTGGCAGAATTTGATGTGACTGCTGATGTACATACCTTTGATGGTTTGCATCCCAATAAAGCCGGTTTTGATGTGATTACTCCCTATGTGGTTTCTATGCTGGAAGAAACAATGTGCGCTGATGCCAATGTGCGATACCAGCAGCTGAGCCTTGGTGATGATCTGTCTATGCGCTTTGATATTGCAGTTTCCGGTGCTTATGCAGACACTGCTACTGTAACAGCTCCCGTTGACGGCGTTACAGTTATGGATGATGTTTCCTATGCATCTCTTGCCGCCGGTGTAACAGGTTGCAAGAAGTTTACATTGGATATGGCAGCTATAAAACGGTTTACGCCTCTCCTTAAAAATCTCGTTACAAAAGATTTTAAAATTAAGTATCGCCGTTCGGTTTTGGGAATTGCGTGGAGTGTTCTCAATCCTCTTTTAACGATGCTTGTTTTAACTGCGGTATTTAGTAAAATGCTTCGAATTCAGGTTGATGGAGATTTTGCAACCTATTATATAGTGGGCGCAGCCCTTTGGAACTTTTTTGCCGAAGCAACCTCAACTTCAATGACTGCGGTTCTCGGTTCTGCTTCACTTATTAAAAAGGTATATATACCTAAATATCTTTTCCCAGTAGAAAAATGCTTGTTTTCTCTAGTGAATTTTGCCTTCAGCTTGGTGGCGGTATTCCTCGTTATTGTTTTAAGGCATAATTATGTTCCTGCATTTCCTTCGTTCTCTATGTTTTTAGCCCCTGTGGCAGTTTTTTACTGTTTCTTGTTTGTATGCGGAATGAGTCTTCTTTTAAGCGCTCTTACTGTATTTTTCAGAGATATTATTCATTTATACAGTGTTGTTCTTACAATGTGGATGTATATGACTCCTATTTTCTATCAGCTCAATTTGGTAGAAGGCAGTGACCCTGTTTTTGTATTTATCCGCAATGTAATTCGTTGTAATCCAATGTACCACTATATAACCTATTTCCGTAATGTAATAATTTATGGCACAGTTCCTTCCCTTAAAGAGAATTTTGTGTGCCTTGGTTTCGGTATTGTTGCATTCCTAGTGGGCTGGTTAGTATTCAGAAAAACAGAGCGCAAATTTATTCTTCACATTTAATAGGAGGAATTATTAAATTGATTAACAATGAAAATGCAGTTGAACTGCGGAATATAAAAATGCAATTTAATATGAGTAAGGAAAAACTCGAAAGTTTAAAAGAGTATTTTCTTAAAGCAATTAAGAGAGAACTTTCCTTTGAAAAATTCACTGCCCTTGACGGAATATCTCTCGATATAAAAAAAGGCGATGTTTTCGGTATAGTAGGTCTTAACGGTTGCGGAAAGAGTACCACTCTTAAAATCATTTCCGGTATATTAGAACCCACAGAGGGAAGTGTAGAAACTAGCGGTGTCATAGCGCCTCTTATTGAATTGGGTGCAGGTTTTGATATGGAACTTACCGCAAGGGAAAATATTTATCTTAATGGCTCGGTTCTTGGATATTCTAAAAAATTTATGGATGAAAAGTTTGATGAAATAGTTGAATTTTCAGAAATGCGAGAATTTTTAGATGTTCCCATGAAGAATTATTCTTCAGGTATGGTTGCCCGTATAGGTTTTGCTATTGCTACAGTTATCACTCCCGATATTTTAATTGTGGATGAGATTTTAGCTGTTGGCGACTTTCTTTTCCAAAGAAAATGCGAAGAGCGTATAAAGCAAATGATAGAAGGGGATACCACTGTAATTATTGTTTCCCACGCTATCGAACAAATCGAGCGTCTTTGTAAGCATTGTGTTTGGCTCGAAAATGGAAAAATCAAAATGATAGGCGAAACTAAAGAGGTTTGCGACCAATATAAAATGAGCGCAAGATAGGTTATAGTATTATGTTGAAGAAACTTTTAGGTTTTATTAAAAACCTAATGCTTAAGAACAGATTTACTACGGTTTTGGGCATTTTTTTGAAATGGCTTTTAAGGGTGGGTCCTAAAGGCGCAATTTCCCATGTGAAGCATTTTGTGGCCTTAGATAAGCAGAAAACCGCTGTTGATATTTCTAAGGAAGAAAGAGATATTGAGGAGAATTTCACGTTTAAAGATAATGTGAAGTTTAGTGTACTTGTTCCTCTTTATAATACTCCAAAGGATTTCTTATCAGAGATGATAGAATCTGTTTTGGGACAGACCTACAAAAACTTCGAACTTTGTCTTGCGGATGGCAGTGATAAAGAGCATAGTTTTGTAGGCGATATTTGCCTTCAGTATGCCAAAACTGACAATAGAATTAAATATAAAAAACTCCCCAAAAACAAGGGAATAAGTGAAAACACCAATGAGTGTATTGCTATGGTTACGGGTGATTATATAGCACTCTTCGACCATGATGATTTACTTCACCCATCGGCGCTTTTTAAGGTAGCGGTTGCTATTGAAAAGGAAAATGCAGATTTCATCTATACTGATGAATTTACTTTTGATGGAAGTAAAGGACCTAAAGCAGTTATAGCTAAGCACTATAAACCCGATTTTTCTTACGACAACCTTTTGGCTAATAATTATATTTGTCATTTTTCCGTTTTCAGAGCATCTCTCATAGATAAGGTTGGCGGTTTTAGAACAAAGTACGATGGCAGTCAGGACCACGATATGATTTTGCGTCTTACATCTGCATCGCAAAAAATTGTTCATATTCCGGAGCTTTTATATTTCTGGCGCTCCCATAAAAATTCCGTTGCTATGGATATAGGCTCTAAAATGTATGCCGTAGAATCGGGAATAAATCTTGTAAAAGACCATCTTAAAGAAAAAGGTATAGAGGCTAGGGTGGTTTCTTCACCTGCATTTCCAACTATTTATAGAGTGAATTATGAAATTAAGGACAATCCATTAGTTTCGATTGTTGTTTTCGCAAAAACCGAAAAGATTGCCAATGAAGTCATAGAAAATATTTCTCAAAATACCGATTACAGCAATTTTGAAATTATCGTTGCTGTACCTCAAAACTTTGAAACGGACTTTAGCAATGTGAAGATTTTGACGGTTGAGGATGGTTTGTCAATTCCAGCTGTATATAATCTTTCCGCTAAAAAGGTCAGTGGAGATTATTTAATCTTTTTAGATGAAAACTCTATACCGCAAAATAAAGAATGGCTTGCAGAGATGCTTGGATTTGCACAACTTGAACGCGTAGGTGCAGTGGGTTGCAAGGTGATAAACAAAAATAAAACCGTTAAAAGCATAGGTAAAATTGTAGGTTTTGGAGATAGAGTTACTGCCGAAAGGTATGAAGGTACTGATAAAAGTGAATTGGGTTATTTCGGTAAATTATTTTACTCGCAAAATATTTCTGCCGTTGCCTCTGACTGTATTATGATTAAGAAAAGTGATTTTGAGTCGGTAAACGGATTTGATGAAAATTATAAAAATGGACTTTTTGACACCGATATTTGTCTTAAACTTTTAGATGAAGGTAAGAAAAATATTGTTAATCCCTTTGCCGTTCTACTTTCAACATGTAAAGTAGAAAAATCAGATTTATGCGATGAAAGTTTATTTAAATCAAAGTGGTCTGACTTTTTAGAAAAAGGTGACCCGTATTTTAATAAATCTTTACCTGAAGGGTATTATTACTTTTAAGCTATTGACAAAGGTCGTTTCACTTTGTACAATGTGATATAATTACTTATAAGGAGTTGGTATCCGAATGGATGACCCGGGGAGTACGATAATTAGTATTGTGCTTTATTGTTTACTTATTGTTGCAAGTGCATATTTTTCGGGCACTGAAATTTCACTTGCCTCGGTAAACAGAATTCATATGATGAGTCTTGCTGACGAAGGCAATAGAAGGGCATCAAGAGTTCTTAGAATTCTTGATAATTTTGATGAGGCATTAACCGTTATTCTCATCGGTAATAATCTTGTTAACATTGGCTGCGCAACTATTTCGGTTGTTCTCGCAACTAAAATTTGGGATACAACTGCAGTTACGGCAGCAACAGTGATAACAACCCTTGTTTTATTCGTTTTCGGTGAGATGTTGCCTAAAAGTTACGCTCATTCCTGTAATGAGAATTTTGCTATGACATCATCAGGGCTTTTAGTTTTCTTGATGAAGGTGTTAAAACCCTTATCAATTTTCTTTACAGCCCTTTCTCGCGTGATTTCAAAACCATTTATAAATAGGGTAGAGCCCGAAGTTACCGTAACCGAGGATGAGTTCAATGAAATAGTTGAAAATATCACTGAAGAAGAAGGATTTGATGAAGAAAAGGGAGAACTTGTTAAGTCTGCCTTAAAGCTTTCAAATCTCACCGCGCAAGAGGTTATGACACCTTGGGAAGATGTTTTAAAAATTAATGCAGGAACTAAAAATGATAAAATACTTGATATTATCAAAAATTGCAAACATTCGAGAATTCCCGTAATAAGCCGTAACGGCGGTGTGAGAGGAATTCTGCAAATACGCCGTTTTATAAAGGCATATATCAAAAATCCTCATGTGGTTTTGGCGTCGGTATTGGATTATCCTTATTATGCAAAAGGTGAAATCCTTATTGATGATTTGCTTACCCAAATGAGTAACCACCGCCGTAATCTTGCGGTTATTAAAAACAATGAGGATGAGATTTTAGGCATCGTAACCATTGAAGATATTTTAGAAGAACTTGTCGGCGAAATATACGATGAGGATGATATCGGAGGTGGGGATGATGAGTAAATTTCTGCCATACATAAGCATAGTTTTATTGCTTATATTATCCGCATATTTCTCTGCAAGTGAGATGGCTTTATCGAGTTCAAATGTCAAACGTCTTCGTTCATTAAGTGATGAAAAAAAGAGTTTTGGTCTTAAATCCGCCCTTCGTCTAAAAGAAGGATATGATGAGGCGCTGGGTGTTATTCTTATTGGTAACAACCTTGCTAATAATGCGGCTTCATCTGTTATGACCGTTATTATTCTTTCGGTTTTAGGTGAGGATTATGCCTGGGCTTCAACCCTCATTATGACCTTACTTGTTTTAATCTTTGGTGAAATTTTGCCTAAAACTATAGCCAAACAGTTCCCTGAAAAATTCTCAGCTGTATTATCGGCACCACTCTATATTTTGAGTATTATACTTTTCCCTGTGAATTTGTTCATAACTAAGTTTTTGAACGTTATTTCTAAACTTTGGGAAAAGAATATGAGCGATAATGAGGCCGTTTCTGAAAAGGACCTTGAAAATATCATTGATATTGTTGAGGATGAGGGAGTTCTTGATGAAGAGCAGTGCGATTTGTTGCAGAACGCTCTTGATTTTGATGAGGTTCTGGCCTACGAAATTGTTACACACCGAGTGGATATGGACGCTATTGATATCCGTGACCCCTATGAAGTTAATATCAAGAAAATCCACGAATCCAAATATTCAAGAATGCCCGTATATGAGGACACTCCGGATAATATTATCGGTATACTTCACTTAAACAGAGTCTTCAAGCGTTTAATTGATAACGAAAAAATTAATATCCGTAATTTGTTATTGCCTGTTATCTTTGTTCATAAAACTATGTCACTTCCCGATGTTCTTGAGAAAATGAGGGAAAGCAAGTGCCATATGGTTGTCGTTCTTGATGAATACGGCGGCACCATGGGAATTCTCACACTGGAAGATGTTCTGGAGCAAATAGTAGGCGAGATATTTGATGAAACCGATGAGGTTGAAAGGGAATTTGAGGTTATTGATGATACCCATTTCGAAGCGTCGGGCGATATGCGAATTTACGATTTCTTCGATGAATTTGATAAGGATATCGAAGAAGACGAAGAATTTGAGGGCGACTTTGCTACCGTAAGCGGATGGGTAATGCATACCCTTGAGGGCGAGGTAGAAGAGGGCTATACCTTTGATTATGAAGAGCTTCGAATTACCGTTCTCGAATTCGATGAGCGCCGAATAGAAAAAATCTCCGTTGAAATTCTTCCCGAGCCACAAGAGGACGAGGAAGAATACGAAGATGATTAAATTAAAAACCCCGAGATTTAATCTCGGGGTTTGCTTTGTTTCAATGTTATTTAATTTTAACAAACTTTTTATTTTCAAGATGGAAGATAGCATCACTTATATCTGTAGGTTTATTGCGATGCGTTATGAAAATCACCGTTTTATTGGTCATTGATTTAAGCGCCGAGAGAAGTGCTTCTTCCAGTTGCTCATCAAGGGCAGAAGTGGATTCATCCAAAAGTAAAATCGGTGCATCGGTCAAAAGCGCTCTTGCGATGGCTATACGCTGTATTTGTCCTTCTGAAAGTCCTGCGCCGTTTTCCGAAATTTCGGTATTAAAACCATCGGGAAGTGATTCAATAAAATCGTAAATTTGAGCAGTTTTTGCGGCTTTTATGATTTCTTCTTCACTGATATTATTACAAAGAGTTATATTGTCTTTAATTGTACCCGATAAAATCATATTACCTTGGGGTACAAATGCAAACATTTTTCTGGTAGTAGCGTCAATGCTTGTACCTTCGTCAAAGGAAATAAAACCATCGTTTTGAGTATATAGGCCTAAAAGAAGTTTGAATAGGGTACTCTTTCCGCTACCGGATTCACCGGTTATAACCGTAAGTTTATTGCGAGGGAAGGAAAGGGTGCAGTCTTCAAGAATTTTTTCGTCACCGTAACTGAAATTAAGATTTTTAATTTCAATACTATTAAATTTCTCTTTGAGAGTTTTGATGGCATCATCATCTAAAAGTGAGGATTCATCCTCTAATTCTTCAAATTCCATAATTCTCTCAGCACTTGCTACCATTGAGTAATATTTTGGTAAAATTCCCGAAACGTTTTGTAATGGGGAGCGGAGAATGGTTATAAGCTGTAAAAGATAATAAAGAGTACCGTAACTTAAAGATGTGCATACTGCCCAGATAATAACTATATAGTAACCAACGGAAAACACACCGTTTAAAAGGGCGTTTACACTGGCTTTTAGAAAGTTATGTTTAATCTTTATGTTATAATTTGCCGATAAATATGAGTTCATTTTATCGGTTATGGGGACTTCGCTTGAAAAGGTTTTAATAACCACTGAGTTTTCAAGACACTCCCCAATAAATCCTCTAGAAACACCTTCAGTTTTTTGCACTTCTTTAGCGATTTGCTTATATTTTTTGCCTAAAATACGGGCAAATAGGGGAACAATTATACCAAGGGATACGATTATAATACCAACAGTTAAATTAACAGCAGTAAGCGCATAAACCGCAACTATAATCTTTGTAACAATAGAGCAAATAGAAGGGATAAGCGTAACTGCTCCGTTTACTATGATATTTACATCACCTGTCATTCGGTTTAAAATATCACCAGAATGAAGCTTTTCCGTGTCAGCGTATTTTTTATGTAAAAGTCCCGAAAAGATTCTGTTTCGCAGACGAATTATAAGTTTGCCCGAAGCTCTTGCATTTATCATTGAACTGATAAAACCCAATAAAAGTTGCAAAACAACAAGGGCAATTATAAAAATTCCCTTGCGCATAATATTATCGGGAGAATCAATGATACTTTTTGATACCGAAGCTAAAAGGATAAGCAGAACGGAAATTAAAATATTGAAAAGAGAAATCAATACTACATAAGGAAAAGTTTCTTTGCTTTCCTTCCAAATCCATTTAACAGCTGAAGATTTTGAATTCATTCCTCAATAATTCCGTCCTTTTTAAGAGTTTTTACAAAAACATCAATATCGTTGAGTGCTAAAACAGTGGAAATATCAAAACTTTCGAGCAGAAGATTTAAAAGCTCTTCCTTGCTCTTTTCACCCTCGCTTAACTTCTGCCATAAAAACGATGAAGTTGCCGATAGGGAAATTGAACGGGTGAAATCTGTTAAATCGTTGCCTGTATATACTATAAAATTTTGTCCGTGAATATTTTTAAGGGCAAACCCTTCTTTAATGCGCATAAAAACACCTCTGATGATTTGTTCTTGCATTTTTAATAATTATATACTAAAATATATATTAATGCAAGTTGTAATATTCTACCCTAAACTGAGGAGATTTATAATGGATACTTTTTTTGAGCAAATTGTGGTTATTAAAAAGACGGCCAAGGATATAATTTTATTGGCTCTTATATGGATTTTAGCCCTTGGCGTTTCAGTTTTCGCATTTTTGGCTTTGAGCGGAATCGGTGTTCTTATCATGGCAGGTTGTATATATGGCGCATTCCGTCTTTCAAATTTCTTTTTTAATGAGTATGAATATATCGTTACCAATGGAATTATGGATGTGGATAGAATAATCGCTAAAAGCACAAGAAAAAGAGAAGCATCCTTTGATTTAAGCAAGGTTGACCGCCTTGAAAAGTATAATCCCAATATGAAGATTGAAGGCAATTTCAAAAAGCAGATTTTTGCTTGTAATAAAGATGATGAAAATGCCTATCTTTTAGTTGCGGACGGAGGAAAGGTTTGTATCGTATTTTCCCCCGATGAGCGTATTAAATCGGCAATAGTAAAGTTTGTTCCAAGATTTTTATCAAATAGTGCTTTTAAATAATAAGAAAGCGTAGGTCGTCTATGAAGATTTTATCTTTATCTCAAATCAGGGCGGCAGAGGAAGGTGCCGTAAGAAACGGCGCTTTTTCTTTTGTGGACCTAATGAAAAACGCAGGGGAGAGCGCTGTAAAAATTCTCGCAAAACGGTACTCCTTTTGCGGTAAAAGTGTTTTAGTTTGTTGCGGTAAAGGCAATAATGGTGGAGACGGTTTGGTTATAGCTTCTCGTCTTTCAAAAATGGGCGCGGATGTTAGCGTTTGCTTTCCGTTTGGCGTACCCGCTACCGATACCGCCAAACACTTTTTCGATGATATAAAGGGGCTAAATATCGTAAGTGATATATCACAAAAATGGGATTTTATCATCGACGCCCTTTTTGGTATTGGCCTCGATAGAGAACTTGAGGGCTACACTGCCGAAATTATTGATAAGCTTAATATGCTCGAAGGTGTTAAAATTGCTATTGATATCCCTTCGGGTGTGCCTTGTGACGCGAATTTCGCGCCCAAAAAAGCATTTATTGCGGATTTTACAGTTACCTTTATTGCCCTTAAACCCTGTTTTGTTTTGTCTTTAACCTCCGATTTTTGCGGTGAGTTTGAGGTTGCAGATATAGGTGTATCGGCTTCTGATTATTCATATCTAACAATCGAAAAACCGAGCCCCGTAAAAAGAAATAAAAATACCCATAAAGGCACTTTTGGCACTTGCTTAATGCTGTGCGGAAGTTACGGAATGTGCGGCGCACAAATACTTGCGGCAAATTCCGCTCTTCGAAGCGGCGTAGGTCTTTTAAAAACCTTCGTTTGCGATAAAAATTATGCCGCTTTCATCGGGTCAGTTCCCGAAGCTGTTACAATACCCGTTCCTACAGATTTGAGCGGTGTTCCTGTTATCGAAGAAAACCTTTTAAACGAAAATCTTTCCTCTGCCGATTGCCTTCTTATAGGTTGCGGTCTCTCGCAATGCGAATCGGCGCAAAAACTTATAAAGAGAGTTTTATTGTCGGTAGAAAATATCCCTGTCGTTATTGATGCCGATGGTATAAATGCAGTAGCAAGGGACATAAATATAATCAGGAAAATAAAAGCTCCTGTTATATTTACTCCCCACCCAAAAGAAATGGCGCGTCTTTGCCATACTACCGTAAACGATATTGAAAAAAATAGGGTAGAGTACGCTAAAAATTTTGCGAGTACCTATTCTTGTATTGTGGTTTTAAAAGGTGCCAACACAAGCGTTGCCGCGCCCGACGGAAGAGTTTTCTTTAACCTTACGGGTAATGCGGGATTAGCAACAGGCGGAAGCGGTGATGTGCTTTCGGGTATGCTCGCATCATATCTTGCACAGGGCGAAAGCCCACTTAAAAGCGCTTTAAATGCGGTATATTTCCATGGGTTTGCGGGGGATAGAGCGGCGGAAAAATCCAGTGAACGCTCGTTACTGCCGAGAGATATAATCGAGGAGCTTAGATACATTCCTTACTAAATATTCGGAGTGGTTTGCTTGAAAAGAGCGGTTATATCGTTTTTAATACTTATAATATTTCTTTGCGGTTGCGGTGATAAAAATAAAACTACTGTGCCCGTCACAAAGGGCGTTTCCTTTACCGCGGATGTGACATATTATAATGAGTGTTACACCTGCGATGTTACGGTGGATGAAAACGGAATTATGTCTGCTACCGTAACTTCCCCCGAGGAGCTATCGGGTGTTAAGCTTATGTTTGATGGGGAAAATGTAACCGCCGAGTATTTAGGCCTTACCTATACCCTTAAAACCGATACAATGCCACTTGGAAATGTTGCTTTAAGCATATATAATGTCTTTGCTCATATTGCAGAAAACGGTCTCACAGCCGAGCAGCATGAAAGTAACTGCATTATAGAAAATGAAATAGGCGGAGAAAAATATGAGTTTATTTTCGCTCCGTCAGGTCTACCCTTAGAACTTAAAATGCCACAAAAAGAACTAAAAGTCATTTTTAATAATGTTACATTAAAAGAGGATAAGAGCCAATAGCTCTTATCCTTTCTTTGTATAACGAAAAGGCAGGGGAGTTTCCCTGCCTTTTATCTATTGAATATTGAATTTCCGTCGGTGTCTATGCCGACTATTAAGGGGAAGTTTTTAAATGTAAGCTCTTTTACAGATTCGCAACCAAGTTCGTCGAAGGCGATTACTTTGCAATCTGTTACGCAGGTGGCGGCAAGTGATCCCGCACCGCCGATGGCGCAAAGGTAAAGAGCGCGGTTCTCCTTGATGGCCTCGATTACCTCTTTACTTCTTCCGCCTTTTCCTATGGTAGCAACAAGCCCTATTTCGTGCAGCTTCTTTGTGTATGGGTCCATCCTGGATGAAGTAGTAGGACCGCAACTGCCTATGGGAAGGTCAGGGGGAGTGGGTGTTGGACCCGCATAGTATATGACGGCGCCATCAATATCGAAAGGAAGGGGAGAACTGCCGTCCATTAACTCAAATATCCTTTTGTGCGCCGCATCGCGAGCGGTATATACAGTGCCCGATAAATAAACCTTATCGCCTACGGATAACTCACTGGATTTTTCTTTGAGTTCCGTCGTGGTTAAATAGAATTCTCTCATTTTACTATCTGACTGTAAAGATTTTCAAAACTTGCGGCGTGTTCCTCGGAAGAAATTCTTTTTTGCTCAATGATTTCCTTGGTTTCATTGAGGGATGAGAGAAGTTCCTCAACCTGACCGATAAAGTCATTAGAGGTTTTAAGCACCTTTTCCTTGATATCATCAAGTGACTGATGCGCCGCATCAATAGAGGTTAAATTACGGGCAATTTCACTTTCTGCAAGAGCGCGGCTTTCATCACTATTTTTCATAACCGCTTGGGCATTGGACTGAGCAACAAGATAAAGCTTGCCGATATTCTGAGAGAGGCGTTCAATTTCCTCGCGCTTATCGGTATATGCCTTAAGCTCTGCCTCAACCTCTGCCTTAGCATTCTTGATATTTTCGAGTTCGCAATTCACACTTTTAATAACCCCATCAAGTTCCTCGATTTTTTCTTTGAAATCCTTTTCCTTCTTTGAGAATGCTTGGTGAGATTTCTCAATATAGGACATTACATCTTCACAGTTAAAACCGAGAAGAGATTTTCTGAAACCTACTGACATATTTTTATCCCCTCAAATTTTTTAAATTTCTATTTCGTTGAGTTCTTTAAGCCATATTTCACTTACCGCATCGGTGGGCATAGAAAGGTCACCTCTGGGAGATAGTGAAACCTTGGTGGCTTTGGGCCCATCGGGCATACAAGAGCGCTTAAACTGTTGAGCAAAAAATCTTCGTACGAAAACCTTAAGCCATTTTAATATAGTTTCCTTATCGTAATCGTTTTCGAATATCAATGAAGCGATTCTAAAAATCTTTTTAGGCGCTTCGTTAAGATAAACTAAATGATAAAGGAAGAAATCGTGAAGCTCGTAAGGACCAACAAGGTCTTCGGTTTTTTGTGCCATACCACCATCTTTTGTGGGCAAAAGTTCGGGAGATACGGGCGTATCAAGAATATCTCTCAAAATTGCCGCGGTTTCGCCGCCGAGTAAAGCCGCCTCATAATCTACAAGGGCTCTTACAAGGGTTTTAGGAACCGAAGCATTAACGCTATACATAGACATCTGGTCTCCGTTATAGGTAGCCCATCCAAGCGCCAATTCTGAAAGGTCACCCGTGCCGATAACCATACCGTTTTCCATATTGGCTATATCCATCAGTACCTGTGTACGCTCTCTGGCCTGCGCGTTTTCAAAGGTAACATCTGTATTATCCTTATCGTGACCGATGTCTTTAAAATGTGATAAAACCGAATCACCGATATTTATCTCTTTAAGGCGTACACCTAAAAGTTCGCAAAGTTTTACCGCATTTGATTTGGTGCGGCTCGTGGTACCAAAGCAGGGCATTGTTACCGCTAAAATATCGGTTAAAGGTCGGTTTAAGAGTTTAAGAGTTCTAACAGCAACTAAAAGCGCAAGGGTACTGTCAAGTCCGCCTGAAATACCTAAAACCAAAGTTTTGCAGTGGGTGTGTTCCACTCGCTTTTTAAGTCCATAGGACTGAACGCTTAAAACTGTGTTAAGAGTCGCGGAAAGTTTTTGCTTTCCGCTTGGAACAAAAGGGTTTTTATCAAAATCACGGGTTAAATCCGTATCCCTTTGTTCGCAAGAAAAATAAACCGTTTCGCAGTCACCGAAGGTTTCGTTATCAACGGAATTTTTAATTCTCCTTGCTAAAACGTTCTTAACGTCAATTTCGCTTACTATTAAATCATCCTCGCCAAAGGGTAAGTTCTCTTTTAAGATTTTTCCGTTTTCAGCAATAAGAAGATGCCTTGAAAATACAATATCGGTGGTTGATTCGCTACTATCTGCATCCGCATAAATAAATCCGCAAGAAAGTTCATTAGAAATTGATGAAACTAAAAGGCGTCTATTGTCTGCACTTTCAGGCAGTTCGTTGAGGGCTGCAGAATTTGCTATAATTGAGGCGCCCGATTCGCATAATCTTTCGGCACTGTTTCTAACCTTTGTGAAATGCTTGCCAATGGTAACGCCGAAGCAGAATTCGGGTAATTCTTCGCATCTGAAAACGATATTGCTTCCAAATGGAACAATTTGTCCATCAATTAAAATATCTTCACATTCACCGCCGCAAGAAAAGTTTCTCGATTCAAAGGGGGCGGGGGAGTAATCAAGATAGTTTTTTGGAATAATTCCAAGAATAGCGCCGTCAAAAAGCACAGCAACGCAGTTAAAGAGGCGACCGCGGTTTTTAAAGGGAAGGCCAACCGTAACAACGGGACTTTTACCCGATGTAAATTCGCATAATTCCTTAAGACCTTCAAGTGCTTCGGAAATTAAGGTTTCGGATAAGAATAAATCGCCGCAGGTATAACCCGTAAGACAAAGCTCGGGAAGGGTCAGAAGCTGTGCTCCCAACTTGTCCGCCTTATCAATTTGGCTTTTAATGAAAGCGATATTGCTCTTAATATCGGCAACGCCAACCTTAACGGTTGAAGCGGCAACCTTGATAAAACCATCCTTCATATACTATCCTCCTTATATCATAACATACAACTTGCTAAAAAAGACAAAACTACTCCTTTTAATATATTATTCTATAACTGTTGTACTGTTTTGTCAAGAATTATTAATTTAGTAAGAGATTATTAAAAATTTAACAAAGCTCTATTGACATTTGACAGCTGATAAATTATAATGTATGTGGCAAAAATTTGGACCATTTATAAGGAGAAATTAAAATGACCACTAACAAAACAGTTTTAAAATGGCTCGATGAAATGAAAGAACTGCTTACTCCCGACAAAGTTGTTTGGATTAACGGCAGTGATGAGCAGAGAGAAGAACTTCGTGAAGAAGCTGTAAAGCTCGGTGAGCTTCATAAGCTTAATCAGGATAAGCTTCCCGGTTGCTATCTTCACAGAACTAATCCTAATGACGTTGCACGTGTAGAGGATAGAACCTTTATTTGTACCGAAAAAAAGGAAGAAGCAGGTCCTACTAATAACTGGTGCGAGCCCTCTGAAATGTATAAAAAGCTCTATAATATCGCTCGCGGTAGCTATAAGGGCAGAACAATGTATGTTATCCCTTATTCTATGGGACCTATCGGTTCTCCCATCGCTAAGGTTGGTATTGAGGTAACTGATTCTGTATATGTTGTTCTCAATATGCTTATTATGACCCGCGTTAGCCCCAAGGTTCTTGAGGTTTTAGGCGATAGCAATGACTGGGTAAGAGGTTTGCACTCCCGTTGCGATATCGACCCCGAAAACAGATACATTTGCCATTTCCCCCAAGATAATACAATTATTTCCGTAAACTCAGGTTACGGCGGAAACGTATTGCTCGGTAAGAAGTGCTTTGCGCTTCGCATCGCTTCCTATCAGGGTTGGAAAGAGGGTTGGATGGCTGAACATATGCTTATTCTCGGTCTTCAGAATCCTAAGGGTGAAGTTCGCTATATTGCGGCTGCTTTCCCCTCTGCTTGCGGTAAGACCAACCTGGCAATGCTTATTCCCCCCGAGTATCTTCGCAAGAAGGGCTATAAGATTTGGACTGTAGGTGACGATATCTCCTGGATGAAGATAGGTCCTGACGGTCGTCTTTATGCTATCAACCCCGAAAATGGTTTCTTTGGTGTTGCTCCCGGTACCAACGAGCATTCTAACTTCAATGCTCTTGAAAGCACCAAGAAAAACACCATCTTCACCAATGTTGCATTAAATCTTGATGATAACACTGTTTGGTGGGAAGGCCTTGATAAGAATCCTCCCGAAAACGCTCTTGAGTGGAAGGGTAACCCCTGGAATCCCTCTATGTTCGTTAAGGCAGATAAATCCACCTATGCCGCTCATCCCAACTCCAGATTCACCGCTCCTGCAGAGAATTGCCCCTGCATCTCCGATGAATTCAATAAGGGTGAAGGTGTACCGATTTCTGCTATCGTATTTGGTGGCCGCCGTGCTAAGTGCGCACCTCTCGTATATCAGTCAAAGGATTGGGTTAACGGTGTATTCGTAGGTTCTGCAATGGCATCTGAAACCACCGCTGCTGCTGCAGGTGCAGTTGGCGTTGTTCGTCGTGACCCCATGGCTATGCTTCCTTTCTGCGGTTATCATATGGGCGATTACTTCAAGCATTGGCTTGATATGGGCGAAAAGCTTGGCGATAAAGCTCCTAAGATTTTCAATGTTAACTGGTTTAGAACTGATGATGAAGGCAACTTCATTTGGCCCGGATTTGGCGATAATATGCGCGTTCTTAACTGGATTATTGACCGTTGCGAAGGCAAGGCAGAAGCTACTGAAACCGCTATCGGTTATGTACCCAAGCCCGAGGACATCGACCTTACCGATCTTGATATGGATATTGATACCCTCAAGTCAATTCTTGAAGTTGATAAGGATGTATGGACTAAAGAGGCAGAGGAAATTGAGGAACATTACAAGAAGTTTGGTGATAAGCTCCCCGCAGAGCTTCGTGCCCAGCTTGAAAATCTTAAAAATGCTCTTTAATTAGATGTTTTAAAACTCCCATCGTTTGATGGGAGTTTTTTTCATATCTTGATGCGGATAAGCATAAATATTTTAGTGTGAGAATATCATTTACTAAAATAAGTAGGAGCGTGTTAAGATATGGAATCTAAAAAACTTAAAACCAAGGTCTTCACTAAAGAGGCAGTTTTCACAGATTCTGCAGAGGTGGCGGTTGATACCGATTTCACCATGCCCGATTACTGCCCAGAAATCAGTAAAATTTTAAAATGCCGTTCTGTTGCCAGAATTTCATCAAAGTCCGTTAGTGGCAGAAATATAACCGTTGATGGTGTCTTGACCGTTACTGTTATTTATTCCGATTCGGATTGTCGGCTTTGTTCTTTTGAGCATCAGCACCCATTTACAAAAACCTTTGAAACGGGAATCGATATTGATAACGGAACTGTTAATTGCCACTGCAAATGCGAATATCTTAATTGCAGAGCTGTTTCAAGCAGAAAAATTGATATACACGGTGCAGTGGGTATCGGTGTTCGGGTAATAAAGAGAAAATGCGCCGATGTAATTACCGATATTGATGACTGCAATATTGAACTTAAAAGGGGAGTCGCTCCCGCAACTTCACCTATGGGCAGCGCAGAAAAATATCTGCTTATTGAGGAAGAGATAGAACTCAGCCCCGGTCAGCCCAATATTCGAAACATAATAAGATATGATGCTTCTGTGTCTTTAAAAGAGTGTAAACTTCTTGCGGGAAAGTCTATGGTTAAAGGTGATATGGCGGTATCTGCTCTATATTGCGCCGATGACGGCAATTCCCATACTGTTAGAACGGTTATTCCTTTCAGTCAGATTCTCGAAATGGATGGAATCACCGAAAAATGTGAGTGCGAAGCCAAAGCAGAACTCGCATTTCTTGAAATAAAACCCCGTACCTCTATGACGGGCGAAACCAAGAGTTTAACCCTTAATGCTAAAGTTTTAATTTGTTGCGAAAGCTACTGTAATAATGATATTGATGTGGTATTAGACGCATTCTCCCGCCGCTTCGAAGCAGATATTAAGCGGAAAGATATGTGCTTCAATAAAATTTTCTGTAACATTAACGAAACTTTCAACTGCAAAAAGAGTGTTGATTTTTCTGAAGGCGCTTTGGTTTCGGTTACGGATATGTGGTGTGATGTACGGGTAGATAGCGCTAAACTTATGGATAAAAATCTTGTTATCTGTGGCGCGGTTATTACATCGATAATTGGTCTTGACTGTAACGATGAGCCTGTATTTTATGAAAAGCCTGTAGATTTCGAATATAAATATCCTATGGACTGTGATGTTTCGGGCTTTAAATGTTCACCTATAATTAAGGTGATTTCTTCGGGATATACTTTTACATCATCTGACTGTCTTGAAATAAGGGTTGAACTAAGCGTTAATGCAACTGTATATGAGTGCAGCAATATTCCTCTTATAGTGGATTTGGATACTGATGAAGCTTGTCAGATTAAAAAAGCGGATAGGGGAGCTATGACTATTTACTTTGCCAATAGTGGAGAAAATATTTGGGATATTGCAAGAAGATACCTTGCAAGTGTGGAAGAAATCAAGGAAATCAACGGTATAGAAAGTGAAATAATTGAAGAAAATATTATGTTGATGGTACCAATAAATTAAATAAAATCCGCAGTTTTTTGGAAACTGCGGATTTTTTATATGCAAAAACGCGATTTTATGCATCAATTTCTGCATATTTAAAGGAAAAATAAATAAATATGAGAAAAATACTTGACAAAATCCCATAATATGTATATAATGATATGCATATTTATTCATGAGTTTATTCGGGAGGCATTTATTATGAACAAGCAGGATATTAAAAAGGTAGTTCTCGCATATTCGGGAGGACTTGATACATCAATAATTATTCCTTGGCTTAAGGAAAACTATAATAATTGTGAGGTTATCGCCGTTTCGGGAAATGTGGGTCAGGCAGACGAGCTTGAAGGTCTTGAAGAAAAGGCAATCAAAACAGGCGCATCTAAACTTTATGTACTTGACCTTACGGAAGAATATGTAAACGAATATATTATTCCAACAATGAAGGCTGGTGCAGTTTACGAAGAGTATCTTTTAGGTACAAGCCATGCAAGACCTTGTATCGCAAAAGGACTTGCCGAGATAGCCATTAAAGAGGGTGCAGATGCTATTTGTCACGGTTGCACAGGTAAGGGTAACGACCAGGTCCGTTTTGAACTCGCTCTTAAGCATTTTGCTCCCGATATGCCCATTATTGCTCCTTGGAGAGAATGGGATATCAAATCCAGGGAAGAAGAAATTGATTACGCTGAAGCCCATAATATTCCTCTAAAGATTAACCGTGAAACCAACTATTCAAAGGATAAAAACCTCTGGCACTTATCCCACGAAGGTCTTGACCTTGAAGATACGGGCAACGAGCCGATGTATGAAAAGGAAGGTTTTCTTGAGATGGGTGTTTCGCCCATCGCAGCGCCCGATAAGCCAACCTATATAACCCTTGATTTTGAGGAAGGCATTCCCGTTGCCCTTGACGGAAATAAAATGACTGCTAAAGAAATTATTCTCAAACTTAACGAAATCGGTGGCGCTAACGGTATCGGTATTATTGATATCGTTGAAAACCGTCTTGTAGGTATGAAATGCCGTGGCGTATATGAAACCCCAGGCGGTACAATTCTTTACAAGGCACATAGCGTTCTTGAAAGTGTTTGCCTTGATAAAATGACAATGCATGAAAAGCAAAAGCTATCTATCACCTTTGCAGAGCTTGTTTATAACGGTCAGTGGTTTACTCCTTTACGCGAGGCTCTTTCTGCCTTTGTTGATAAAACACAGGAGAAGGTAACGGGTACAGTTAAACTCAAACTTTATAAGGGCAATATGATAAATGCAGGTGTTTGGAGCCCCTATTCACTTTATAGCGAAGATATTGCAACCTTTGGTGAAAGTGACTATGACCAGAAGGATTCCGCAGGATTTATTAACCTTTATGGTCTGCCTATAAAAGTTCAGGCAATGGTTGATAAAAAGAACGGAAATAAATAATAGTTCGGAGAAATATTTATGTCAAAAATTTGGGCGGGGAGAACAGACGGCACTGTAAATAAACTTGCTGATGATTTTAATTCTTCCATAACCTTTGATAGCCGTATGTACCGTCAGGATATTACGGGCAGTATGGCTCACGCCGCCATGCTTGGCGCTACGGAAATTATTAATAAGAGCGAGGCAGATACTCTCATTGACGGTCTCCAAGCAATACTTGCCGATATTGAAAGTGGAAAACTCGCTATTGATATGAATAGCGAGGATATCCATTCCTTTGTAGAGCAAGAATTAACATCTCGCCTTGGCGATATTGGTAAAAAACTTCATACCGCAAGAAGCCGTAATGACCAGGTGGCTTTGGATATAAGAATGTATTTAAGAGATGAAATTGACGAAATAACCGCCCTTTTAAAGAAACTTATATCTGCCGTAACACTCAAAGCAGAGGAATATAAATCGGCAATTATGCCCGGATATACCCATCTTCAAAGAGCGCAGCCAATCACCTTCGGTCATCATCTTATGGCATACGCAATGATGTTTTTAAGAGATTTAGAGCGCCTTGAAGACTGCAGAAAAAGAGTAAATATTTCACCTATAGGTTGCTGTGCTTTAGCGGGTACAACATACAATACAGACCGTTATTTAGAGGCCAAGAAGTTGGGATTTGACGGTATAGCTATGAACTCTCTTGATGGTGTTTCCGATAGGGATTTCTGTGTTGAGTTGGCTTCCGCGATTTCCCTTATTATGATGCATCTTTCCCGTTTTTCAGAGGAAATAATCCTTTGGTCTAGCTGGGAGTTTAAGTTCATAGAACTTGCAGACGATTATACTACCGGCTCATCAATAATGCCTCAAAAGAAAAATCCTGATATGGCGGAACTTGTTCGCGGTAAAACTGGCAGGGTTTACGGTAATCTTATGGGTATACTTACCACTCTTAAAGGTTTACCACTTGCATATAATAAGGATATGCAAGAGGATAAAGAGGGAATATTTGATAGCTGTGATACAGTTAAAATGTGTCTAGGTGTATTTGAGGGTATGATAGTAACACTCAAGGCCAACACTGATAATATGCTTAAAGCGGCAGGCGGCGGATTTATAAATGCTACCGATCTTGCAGATTATCTTGTTAAAAAAGGCATGCCCTTCAGAACTGCTTATAAAATTTCAGGCGGAATTGTTGCTGACTGCATAAAACAAAACAAAATACTTACCGATTTAAGTTTGGCTGAATATAAATCCTATAGCGAATTATTTGATGAAGAGTTATATAATGAAATCAGTCTTGAAACTTGCGTTTCCAAGAGAATCAGCGAGGGCGGCACCTGTGTTGCCTCGGTTGAGAAGCAAATTGATTTTATTAAGTCAAAATTGTAAATAAAAACCGCACTTAATGTGCGGTTTTTACTATTTACAGGTAAATTTTGATATGATATAATTATCAACGGAAGGTGGTTTTAAGTATGAAAATTGCTGAGAAACTGAAAATGAACGGCGATGGAATTCGTCAACACGGGCCCATAACTATTGTAGCTTTTGGCGATAGCGTTACCCACGGTATTTTGGGCTATAACGAAGTAGGTTACGATACGACCTATTGGAATCGCCTTCGCAATAAAATTTTAAGTATAAGAAATTATGTGCCTGTAAATGTAATTGATTCCGGTATAGAGGGAATTACTGCAAAAGATTCTCTTGAAAGAATGGATAGAGATGTTATTTCGCATAATCCCGATTTAGTTATTATTATGTTTGGCTTAAACGATGTTAATTTCCCCATAGAAGAATATACTGAATCACTTGCGACTATGTTTAAAAAATGTAATGAAAATGGCATATTCACTATTTTTATGACACCTAATATGCTTAATACATATGTTGCAGAGGATACCTTTGAAGGTTATAGAACCTATGCTGAAAAGACCGCAGAAATGCAAAATAACGGTAGAATGGATATGTATATTGAAGCTGCAAAAAAGATAGCTGAGGAAAACAACATTCCCGTTTGCGATTGCTATTCCATTTGGAAGGAAATCAGTAAAACAGAGGATACCACAATGCTTTTAGCAAACCGTGTTAATCATCCAATACGTGAAATGCATGAACTTTTTGCAGATAATCTATTCAAAATTATATTTGCCGATGAGCCTGAAATTTTAGAGCAATATAATAGTAAAAAATAAGCTTTTTTGACATAAATTAAAAATTTTTCTCATACGATTAAATAGGTCCTTTTAGGAGTTGATTGTATGAGAGAAAGTACAGCAGAAAGAGCGGTTGCTCTTGGTGAGTACATAATAGAAACAGGCGCTACGGTAAGGGCCGCAGCCAAGGTTTTCAGTGTTAGCAAATCTACGGTGCATAAAGATGTCACCGAGCGACTTTCCAAGGATAATCCGCAACTTTACCGCTGTGTGAAAAAGGTACTCGAAAAAAACAAGTCGGAACGCCATATTAGAGGCGGATTGGCAACAAGGAAAAAGTATAAAGGTATATGAAAAAGGAGTCCTAGAGGACTCCTTTTTGTCATTTAGATATGTGTTTAAGCTCTGCGACATCCGTGTCTTTAACTTCGTAATTTTCAAGGTAATCTATTATTTCATCGGGGTTATCAGAAACAAAGTATAAATCTTTATTAGTCTTTAGCATAAATTTCTCTGATACTGTATTATCAAGCATAGCGATTAGTGGCTTGAAATATCCGTTAATATCAAAGATGGCAATAGGTTTTAAATGTTTACAAAGTTGTCTTAAAGTGAGAATTTCAAAGAATTCATCATAGGTGCCTATACCACCTGGAGTCACCAAAAAAGCATCGGATAAAAGTTCCATTTTTTCTTTACGGTTGCGCATAGTATCGGTATAGATAAACTCGGTACACTTATCATACAAAACACCGTCAACTTTAAAGAAGGAAGGAGCAATACCTATAATACTGCCGTTTTCGCGGCTTACGCCTCTTGCAACAGCGCCCATCATTCCTTCCGCACCGCCACCATAAACAATACCGTGGCCTCGTTTGGCGATTATTTTACCAAGATTTTCACCGCCGTTTATATATACATCATCAATTATATTAGACGATGCACCGTAAATACAAATATTCACTAAATCACATCCAAATCAAGATTGGCGCCATCAAGAATAGCACTGATAAGATTCTCGCCCCTATATTCAAGACGAAGGGAAAAGAAGGGTTGATTTTCATCATTTATGAGCTTTAAAAAGATTTTATCTCCTTCCCAGAGAGGAAGGGAGAGCAAATCTTTCTTGTCTATCCATTCAAGGTCACCCTCATCACATTCACATATTTCGCCCGAAAATTCAGTAGCCACGAAAATATGCATATATTCGGTGGGCCATTTATCCGAAACAAAGGTTACTATACCTCGGTATTTAGCGTTTTTAACGGTAAGTCCCGTTTCTTCCAGAACCTCGCGGACGTTGCATTGTTCAGGGCTTTCCTTATCTTCAAATTTACCGCCGATACCAACCCATTTATTTTCGTTTAAATCATTTTTCTTTTTAACACGGTGTAGCATAAGATACTTACCGTCTTTTTCAATATGGCAGATGGTGGTGTTTATCATATTATTCTGTTTCTTCCAATGATTTTTCTTTATCTTCTTCTGGTTCTGTTGCTTTATGCTCGTAACCGTCAATTAAGAACACATTATTCTTTTTATTATCTACATCAAAAATGCCGTTATATTGAATTCGTTCATATTCGCTTAAGGTCTGCTGGTAGGGTGAAGATTGACTCCACTTATAGTAATTATTTTCGGCATCGATATATCCAACGGTATCAATAACAGGCAACTGCTCTGAAAGTTTTATAAGATACTTATTATAATCGGTAAGTTCAACACCTGCAATATCAAGAAGATACGAGGAAAGATAATTAACGCTTAATTTATCAATAAATTTTTCATCAATATCATAATTTGCCCAGATTATAAATGGAGTAAGGTGGCGTTTTTGTTCTTGCTCAGGAGTAAGAGTTGAAAGGTCGCGAACGCCTAAAAGCTCTGCAATAAATGCGGTTTCAATAGAGGGTTGGTGGTCGCCGAACATACAAATAACGGTAGGCTCTTTGACATTGCTGAAATAATCAACCATCTTCTTAAAAGCGTTATCGGTTTCCTTAATTAGCGATAAATATCTATTTGCTTTAGGATATACCTTCTCGGACGAGGTAACATAAATACTTTCATTAAAGTTTGAGCTGCTTGTGGTATAACCTCCGTGATTTTGCATTGTAACATTAAATGCAAAGAAGGGGGAAGACTTATCACGGTTTTCAAACTCATCAATCAGTACATCGTAATTGTAAGAGTCACTAATGTACTGTCTTAAAATCATATTGGGATTTTCGGGATATCTTTCTGTTATAAGGGATTGTAGATAATCGGGGTCATTACCATTTTGCATATAGTCGTTCATAATAGAAATATCCATTATATCTTCAAGGAACATATGCCTATTATAACCCATGTAATTATAAACATTCACTCTGTTCCAACCACTCTTATAGTAGGGGTGGAAGGCAAGAGAAGAATAACCCTGAGCTTCCAAAGTAGAGGCAATAGAGGCAATAGGATTCTTGATATAAAGCATATATGCATTACTGCCAGAGGGTAAAAATGCAGTAGAATGTCCCGTCAAGAATTCAAATTCGGTGTTAGAAGTACCTGCGCCGATAACAGGAACATACAAGTTACCTTTAACAACATTTTCGGTAAGACTATTAATATAAGGCATATATGGTTCATTAGTTGTAAAATCGCCGAGCACAGATAAATCCGACCAGGTTTCATTCATAATACAGATAATATTAGGTGTGTTTTCGGTAACTTCAACCTGAGTATCTTCATCCTCATCAACAGTGTTTTCTACAAATCCGCTGATTTGGTCGGGGTCATAGTCGGTGGGGGTGGACATAAACAGATACTTGGTATTGCAGAAGAAGTTCCAAGCAAATCCGTAGTTTTTGTAGCCTCTGTTCTGATTCCAGAAATCAGGCTTAATACCCATATCGGCAAAAATTGATGTAAAATAGAAAAGGGAGATTAAAACTGTAAAAAATGTTCCCATAAATGTACGGGAAACCACCTTTGTAATGGGGTGGAAATTGGGCTTTTTAAGTTTAATAGCCACTACAATAATAAAAATAAAAATCAGTGTTGCTGTAAGAACGGTATATAAAAGTTTGAATTCATAGGTGTTTGCAACATTGGCCGCGGTTTTAATACTGAAGAAATCCATAGGAATAAAGGGAGTGCCTCTGAATTCCATAACATAACAATGAGCAAGAGCAAATCCGTAGAGAATCGGGTTAACAATAAGAATTGCCCATTTTAAACTGCCAGAAATAGCGTAAACGAGGAAATGAAGCAGAAGAATTAGAAGATAGTTGCCGTAAAAACCCCGATATGTCATATCATAAATATAAATGTTGTTAAGACATTCGGTCATAGAAATTGAAACGATAGGCATAAGGAAAAGAACACAAAAATGCCATATTTTGTGAATCCACTCGTTTTTAATTTTAATAGTAAATGATATGAGGGCGCCGATTACAAGAGGAAAAACCAGACAAAAAGCAAGTAATATCCATTTTTCGTCAAAGGTCTGAATTGTGTATTGCTTATGGTCAATAACAACGATTAAAACCAAAATTGCGGCAATAATTGTACCAACTCTTTTGGAAAGTTTAGTAGAAGTGACCTCAAAATTATCTTTAAGAAATTTTGGTAAAATTTCCTTAAAGGATTTTGGAATATATTTTTTACAAAAGCAGGGTAAAATAACAAGAACAAACTTTTTTACTGCTTCACAAATCATATTAATTTTATCTTTTAAAAAGCCCATTAAAATATGCCTCTCATTTAAAAATAATATATCAAGATATATTATATCATAAATTTCTAAAATTACAAGGGGCTAAAAAGAAAGGACGTCAGAATAAACAGCCGTCCTTTACAATTAATTTTTTAGATTAAATGCGTTTTACGCCAATATTAACAGTTTCGCCGTTAATATCCCATTCCTTAACAAAACCTTCTGTTGCAGAGTTATTGAGGGAATCTGCCAAAGTGTCTTTTGAAATATCAGAAGATTTTTTGAGGGCGATATCGACAACTTTTTCGGAACCGGTTATTGTTATCTCAATATGGTCGGTAACATTAAATCCCGCATCTTTACGCATGGTCTGAACTTTGCTTATAAGTTCTCTTACAAAACCTTCTTCAATAAGTTCTTCGGTAAGAACAGTATCCAGTGCAACGGTAAAACTATTGTCACTTAAAGTGTAAAAACCTTCTTTTTGAGCGGCTTCAATAAGCAAATCTTCTGTGGCGAGAGTTACAACTCCGGAAGGAAGATTAAGGGTGATTTCGCCCTTATCATCAAGTGCCTTCTTGGCGCTATTACCATCAAGTTCAGATAAAGCGGTACGGATTTCACCTAACTGCTTGCCGTATTTGGGACCCACAGTTTTAAGTTGAGGTTTAAAGTTGTAACTAACGAAATTATCAACCTCATCGGTAAAGCAAACATTCTTAATATTAAGTTCTTCCTTGATGATGTCGGTGAAATAGTCACCTAAATCACTTTCGGATTTAACATACATATTGTTAAGGGGCTGACGGTTTTTAAGAACTGCGCCGTTTCTTGCCGCACGACCGAGGACAACGATTTCGAGAACGCTATCCATATCTGCTTCAAGATTCTTATCGATATCATTTTCACAAACTTCTGGGAAATCACAAAGATGAACACTCTCGGGAGCAGATTTATCGACATTTCTCACAAGATTCTGATAAATGCTTTCTGTCATAAAAGGTATCATAGGAGCAGCAGCCTTTGCAGTGGTAACAAGGGCAGTATAGAGGGTGAGATAGGCAGTTATCTTATCATCAGTCAACTCCTGCGCCCAGAAACGCTCACGGCATCTTCTTACATACCAGTTACTCATTTCATCTGTGAAATCCTGAAGGGCTCTGGCGGCTTCGGGAATGCGGTAATTGGCAAGATTTTCATCCACAGCTTTAACCATAGAGTTGAGTTTTGAGAGCAACCACTTATCCATAACTGTAAGTTTACTGCGGTCAAGTGTATACTCTGAGGGGTTGAATTTATCAATGTTTGCATAGAGCACATAGAAAGCATAGGTATTCCAAAGGGTACCCATAAATTTGCGTTGACCTTCGGTTACTGCTTTGCCGTGGAAACGGTTGGGGAGCCAGGGTGCAGAGTTAGTATAGAAATACCAACGGATAGCGTCTGCACCGTAGGTTTCGAGTGCATCAAATGGGTCAACTGCATTGCCCTTGGATTTAGACATTTTTTGGCCGTTTTCATCTTGAACATGGCCTAAAACGATAACATTTTTAAAGGGCGCTTTATTGAAAATAAGAGTTGAAATAGCAAGAAGGGAATAGAACCAACCTCTTGTCTGGTCAACTGCCTCTGAAATAAAGTCGGCAGGGAATTGAGATTCAAATAAATCCTTGTTTTCAAAGGGATAGTGGTGTTGCGCAAAGGGCATTGAGCCTGAGTCAAACCAACAGTCAATAACCTCAGGAACGCGGTGCATTTCTTTATTACAGTGAGGACACTTAATGGTTACTGCATCGATATATGGACGGTGAAGGTCAATATCATCGGGGCAGTTATCGGACATAGATTTAAGTTCTTCAATACTGCCTATGGAGTGAAGGTGACCGCATTCGCATTGCCAGATATTAAGGGGAGTACCCCAGTATCTGTTACGGGAAATACCCCAGTCCTGAACATTTTTAAGCCAGTCACCGAAACGACCTTTACCAATGCTTTCGGGAATCCAGTTTACAGTGTCATTATTTTTGATAAGGTCATCCTTAACATCGGTCATCTTTATAAACCAAGATTCACGGGCGTAGTAGATAAGTGGAGTATCGCAACGCCAACAATGAGGATAATCGTGCTCAAATTTTGGCGCATCAAATAAGAGACCCATTTTTTCAAGGTCGGTAAGTACAAGCGGGTCAGCCTTCTTAACAAAAGTACCTGCATAGGGAGTCTCTGCGGTAAGATTGCCTTGGCCGTCAACAAACTGAACAAAAGGAAGGTCATAGCGTCTGCCAACCTTGGCGTCGTCTTCACCGAAGGCAGGAGCAATATGAACGATACCTGTACCGTCGGTCATAGTAACATAACTGTCACAGGTGATAAAGTGTCCCTTTTTGTTCTGTTTTTCGCAAACGGGCTTAACAAAATCGAATAAAGGCTCATATTCTCTGTATTCAAGTTCACTGCCTTTATAGGTTTCGAGAATTTCATAAGCGGGGGTTTCTTCGGTAGCTAGTTTACCGAGAATAGTATCCGCAAGTTCCTTTGCAAGATAATAGGTATATCCGTCGGCTGCTTTAACTTTGCAATAGGTTTCATCGGGATTTACGCAGAGAGCAACATTGGAAGGGAGTGTCCATGGTGTAGTTGTCCATGCAAGGAAATAAGCATCTTCACCCATAACCTTGAAGCGAACAACTGCACTGCGCTCTTTTACACTCTTATAACCTTGGGCTACTTCGTGAGAAGAAAGGGGAGTTCCGCAACGGGGGCAATAAGGAACTATCTTAAAACCTTTATATAAAAGGCCCTTATCAAAAATTTGCTTTAATGCCCACCATTCAGATTCGATGAAATTATTATCATAAGTAACATAGGGGTTATCCATATCGGCCCAGAAACCAACGGTTTTAGAGAAATCCTCCCACATACCCTTATATTTCCATACGCTTTCTTTACAATGGTCGATAAAGGGCTCAAGACCGTATTCCTCAATCTGTTCCTTGCCGTCAAGACCTAAAAGCTTTTCAACCTCTAATTCAACGGGAAGGCCGTGGGTATCCCAACCTGCTTTTCTGGGTACCATACAACCCTTCATAGTTCTGTAACGGGGAATCATATCTTTGATAACACGGGTTAAAACATGACCAATGTGTGGTTTACCGTTAGCGGTGGGAGGACCGTCATAAAACACATAGGGTTCTCCGTCTTTTCTTTCTTCGATACTCTTTTCAAAGATTTTTTCGTTTTCCCAAAACTTTTCAATTTTCTTTTCATCCTGAACGCTAAAGTTGGGAGATACATTTTCGTACATTTCAAATACTCCTTTAAAACAAAAATCCCCGTCCATAATAGGACAGGGAGAGTTTACCCATAAACCACCTATTACGACGGACCAACATCCGTGAATCCCATAACGGAGGATTAACCGGTAGACCTTAATAGGAAGTTCCGTTCACGCCACTGCTAAAGAGTGATATTCGCTGTTTTGCTCACATCGGTCTTACACCGTCACCGATTCGCTAAAAGAGAGCCGATAAAACAGTTACTGTCTCCATCAACGCATTTATGTAAATATATTAGCACATTTCTTTCAAAAAATCAATAGTTAAATACATATTTGATTGACTTAATTTTTTTCTTATGGTAGAATTAGTTATCAATAAAAGGCGGTGAATTATGCCCATTTCAAGTGATATAAAACATACATTTGAGCCAACCCCTCTCCAGTGCGGTCAAGCAGTTCTCGCTATGCTTTCGGGAGAAAGTATTGAAAGTATTGTGAATATGCTTTCTAACGATAGGGAAACTACTCTAAAAGACATGAAAACCGCCCTTAAGCACTTACGAATTTCCTTTATAGACGAGCGTAAAGAAGTAAAAGAAAAATCTGATTTGCCACCTATTGCTATTTTAAGTTTAGAAACACCTCACTGTTGGCATTGGTCCCTTTATTTTAAAGGAATTTTCTATGACCCGGAGTATGGAATTTTATATGATTTTCCGACTTCAAACCGCAGATATTTTTGGGAAATTATTGAAAACAGTTAATATTAATGCTATAATGTTTTAAACCAATGGAGGTAATTGTTATGAATACCGTTAAATTTATAAAACTTGATGAAAATGCCATCGTCCCTTCTTATGGCTCAGAGTGTGCCGCAGGGGCCGACCTTTATGCTTGTAACCGCGGTGAAGATATTGAAATAAAGGCGGGTGAAACCGTTATTATTCATACCGGAATTGCTATGGAAATTCCTGATGGATACGCAGGTATGATTTTTGCCCGTAGCGGTATTGCTCTTAAAAGAGGTTTAGCTCCCGCTAATAAGGTTGGAGTTATTGATAGCGATTATCGGGGAGAGATTATGGTTGCCCTTCATAACCATTCAAAAGAAACACAGATTGTTAGTGATAAGGAGAGAGTTGCGCAGTTAGTGATTATGCCTTATTTGAGGGCGAACTTTATTGAAGCAGATTCACTTGAAGACACCGAGCGTGCCGCAGGTGGTTTCGGCTCAACAGGAACAAAGTAATTTAAAAATTTAGTCGCCCGAAAGGTTTTCGGGCGATTTTTTTGTTTATAAATTTGTTTTTTATATAATAATATAATATATACTTGACAACTGTGACAGTTTAGGGGTAAAATATAAAGAAATATATTGGGGTAATATGTTTTGGAATTTTACGACCGCGGGAATAGTGGTCTGTGTCATATTTTAGTTTACATATTGATAGGAGGAATTGCTTTAAATGAAAGAAACAAATAAGAAAAATAGTTATAGTTCCGCTAAAAGCAGTGTGCAAAGCGTAGTGAGCGGTACTTCAGGTAAATCCAGCAAAGCCCGTTATAATAAACAGGGCAAGGTTGTTAATAAAAAATCTCCAAAATCAGCACCTAAAAAATCGGCCTCTTCTAAAAAGGATAACACTATCGCTAAAAATCCAATAAGAATTATTCCACTTGGCGGACTTGGTGAAATTGGTAAAAATATTACTCTTTACGAGTATGAAGGTGATATGTTCCTTGTGGATTGCGGTATGAGTTTTCCCGATGAGGAAACACCGGGTATTGATATAGTCATTCCGGATTTTTCTTATGTGTTGGAAAACAAAGATAAAATTAAGGGCCTCGTTGTTACCCACGGTCACGAGGACCATATAGGCGCTATACCGTATCTTTTGAGAAATCTTAATGTTCCCATATTCGCTACCAAACTTACCATTGGTTTAATAGAGGGAAAACTTAAGGAGCACAAACTTTTAAATGATGCCAAACTCAATGTTATCAAAGCGGGACAAAAAGTTAATCTTGGTAAGTTTACTGTAGAATTTATTCATGTTAATCACTCTATCCCTGATGCTGTTGCTTTTGCAATTACCTGTGGCGCAGGTACGATAGTGCATACGGGAGATTTTAAGATTGATACCACCCCCATTGACGATAAGGTAATCGATATTGCCCGTTTTGCAGAACTTGGTAATAGAGGTGTTCTTGCTCTGCTTTCTGATTCAACAAATGCAGAAAGACCGGGTTATACCTATTCCGAAAGATTAGTTGGTGAATCTTTTTCTAATCTTTTCAAAAAGGCGCAGGGCCATCGAATAATAGTTGCAACCTTCTCATCAAACATTCATCGAATTCAGCAGATTATTGATGAGGCAGTTAAATGTAAGCGAAAGGTAGCAATTTCAGGAAGAAGTATGCTCAATGTTGTAAGTATTGCTGAGGAACTGGGATATCTTAAAGTTCCCAAGGGCGTTCTTATAGAAATTGAGCAACTGAACAACTACCCTCTTGATAAAATTGTTATCATAACTACGGGTAGTCAGGGTGAGCCTTTATCGGCGCTTCATAGAATGGCTTTCGGTGAGCATAGACAACTTGAACTTGTTCCTGGTGATACAATAATTATCTCTGCAACTCCAATTCCAGGAAACGAAAAACTGGTTGATAAAGTAATAAACGAACTAATGCGCAAAGGCGCAAATGTGGTTTATGAAAAAATGTATGATGTTCATGTTTCGGGTCACGCTTGTCAAGAAGAACTAAAACTAATACTAAGTGTCGTTAAACCCAAGTATTTCATTCCCATTCACGGTGAACAGAAACATCTTTATAAACATGCTTTACTTGGCAAAGCGATGGGTATTACAGCTAAGAATATTATTGCCCCCACTAACGGTGTGGTAATCGAGGTTTCTAATTCTGAAATCAAAACTGCTGAAACCGTACCTTCTGGCAGAGTTCTGGTTGACGGACTCGGTGTCGGCGATGTTGGTAGCATTGTTTTAAGAGATAGAAAGCACCTTGCTGAAGATGGAATAATTGTTGTTACTGTGGCTATTGACAGTAACACTAGAGAGGTCGTATCAGGTCCTGATGTGGTATCCCGTGGATTTGTTTATGTAAAAGAATCAGAAGAATTAATGAATGACCTTAACGAACTTGTATGCGATATTTTAGAACGCTGTTATATTTCAAATATCAGCGACTGGAATACAATTAAAGGAAAAATTAAAGACGGCGTATCAAAGTTCCTCTTTGCTAAAACCCATAGAAGTCCTATGGTATTGCCGATGATAATGGAGGTATAGGTAAGTGCCTATACTCTACATAGAAAGGAAATAATTATGAAAGTAATTTTACTTGCAGATGTTAAAGGGAAGGGTAAAAAGGGTGAGCTTTGCACCGTATCTGACGGATATGCCAGAAACTTTTTATTCCCCAAAAACCTTGCCGTAGAGGCAGATAATGCGGCCATGTCTGAACTTAAAAGTCGCGAGGAATCTAAGGAGCATCACAAAAAAGAAGAAATTGCCGCTGCTAATGCAACCGCCGCAAAACTAAACGGTCAAACTGTTGTTGTAAAAGCCAAGGCAGGTTCTAACGGTCGTCTTTTCGGTAGTATCACTTCCAAAGAAATTGCTGTAGAAATAAAGAATTCATTGGGAATTGAAATTGACCGTAAGAAAATGAAGGTTGCCGATATTAAAAATTTCGGTGAGTATACCGCAGAAATCAAACTTTATACAGGAATTTCTGCTACACTCACCGTAAAAGTAACGGAGTAAATTATGAAAGAGGAAAAAGTGTTATTTGACCTTGAAGGCCGTTTGCCTTATTCGGTTGAGGCGGAGCAGGCCATTCTTGGCTCGCTTATTATCGACCCTAAGTGTATAACAGAGGTTGCTCTTCAGGTTAAGGCGGAGTATTTTTACATACCTCAACATAAGGAAATATACTCTGCTATAGTTTCTATGTATGAACTAAGCCAGAGCATCGATTTTGTAACACTCCTTGAAAAGCTTAAAAGAGATAATGTGTACGATGAGGCAGGAGGTAAGGCATATCTTACCCAGTTGGCACAAGCCGTACCTTCATCGGCAAATGTTATGAGCCATGTTGCTATCATTAAGGATAGGTTTTTCAGTCGTGCTCTTAAAATGGCAGCTCAGGGAATCATTAAGGATATCGATGAAAATCTTATGGATTCCGATAAACTTATTGCCTCAGCCGAACAGAGAATTTATGATATCCGTTCGGGTAGCGATGTTGGCGGTCTTACCCATATCAAGAGTGTTATTGAAGGTGAAACCTACGACCGTCTCGGCAAACTTGCTGACCCCGAAACCAGAGGTGACTATATAGGCGTACCCAGTGGTATCGGTGAATTGGATAAGACCATAACAGGTCTTAATAAATCCGACCTAATTATTTTGGGCGCCCGTCCAGGTATGGGTAAAACATCTTTTGCCCTTAATATTGCCCGTAATGTTGCTATGCAAGCAGGGAAGACGGTATGCTTCTTCTCCCTTGAAATGACAAGGGACCAGTTAGCACAGCGTATGCTTTCCGCCGAAGCGGGTATTAAGAGTGAAAAATTAAGAACTGGCGAACTGGATGCTAACGAGTGGACAAGACTCGCTCAAGCAGGTGATAACCTTTCAAAAGCAGAGATATATTTTGATGAATCATCGAATATAACCGTACCTGAAATGAAGGCTAAACTAATGCGTATGAAAAAGGTTGACCTTGTTGTTATCGATTATTTGGGACTTATGCATACACCCAAGCCCAACGATAATCGAGTTCAAGAAATTTCTGAAATCACCAGAAGTTTGAAGATAATGGCCAAAGATTTAAAGGTGCCGGTTTTAGCTTGTGCACAGCTTTCCCGTGCAACAGAAGGAAAGGGTAACAAATCTCATAGACCTGCCCTTTCTGACCTTCGTGATTCGGGCTCTATTGAGCAGGATGCAGATATAGTTCTTTTCCTCTATCGAGATACCTATTACGATAATGAAAAAGGCGAGGACGAGGATAAAGCATCGCCTAATAAAGCGGAGTGTATTGTTGCGAAAAACCGTCATGGTGAAGTTAAAACTATTGATTTGCATTGGGACGGACAGTTTACAAGATTTACTTCTGTGGATGTGTTTAGATAATGGAAGAAAAATTGTTGGAAGCGGTAGAGTGTTTTTCACTTCTTAATGGAACAAAAAGCGTTACCGTTGCCCTTTCGGGCGGGGCGGATTCTATGGCGCTTTTATGCGCTCTTTCAAGCTTAAAAGAAAGATTAGGAATTAGGCTTTCTGCCGCCCACTTCAACCATAAAATTAGAGGCGAAGAAGCCGATAGAGACGAGCGGTTTGTAAAAGAACAGTGTCAAAAAATGAATATTCCGCTATTTTTAGGCGCCGCAGATGTTCCCAAATTCGCGGAAGAAAATCATCTGTCTATGGAACTTGCCGCAAGACAACTACGGTATGACTTTTTAAATAGCGTTTGCGAAGATGTTATTGCTACGGCACACACTGCCAGTGATAATCTTGAAACAATGTTATTTAATATTACCCGTGGTACTTCAACTAAGGGAATTTGCGGAATTCCTCCTAAAAGAGATAATATTATTAGACCTTTGATTCTTTGCTCTAGAGAAGAAATTGAAGGCTACTGCAAAGAGAACGAAGTTTCTTTTGTTACTGACAGTACGAATCTTTGTGATAAATATTCTAGAAATAAACTTCGCCTTAAGGTTGTACCAGTGTTAAAGGAATTGAATTCGGCGGTAGAAAAAAATGCTATGAGAGCCGCCCGTTCTCTCTATGAGGACAATGATTTTATTGAAGGTATTGCAAAAGCAGAATACGAGCGGCGTTTTAAGAGCAGTAAACTTAATGTAGCAGGACTTAATAATCTCCATATTGCCGTTCAAAAAAGAATTATTAAATCATTTCTTTTAAATATCGGCGCTAATGATTTAGATAATATACATTTACTATCGGTTTTAAAAATTGCTTTAAACGGCGGAAAAACACAAATTTCAAATAGTTTTGATTTGATTTGTAGAGATGATTACCTTTATAAGTTTGAAGAAATTAAATCCGAATTTTCAGTAGAAATATCAAAGGAAAATTTTACTTTTACAGAAAATAATAAAAAAGTTCATAATTTGTTATTAAAAAACGCAATTGACTGTGATAAAATAGTAGGCAAGTTGGTAATAAGAAATAGAATTTCAGGGGATGAAATTCGTCTTAAGGGGAGAAATTGCACCAAAACCCTTAAAAAACTTTTCACCGAGAAAAAAATCCCTCTTTGTGAGCGTGATGTTTTGCCTGTTATTGCAGATAACCAAGGTGTTGTTTGGATTTATAATATGGGCGTTGCCGAGCGCGTTGCTGTTGATGAAAAAACAAAAAGCATTTTTAAAATAAGTACTATGAGAAAATAAAATTTTATGGGGGATAATATATGTCGTTAAGAGATGATGTTTGCGAAATTTTGATTTCTGAAGAGGAATTGAAGGAAATTTGTCAGCGATTGGGTTCACAGATTTCAAAGGATTATGAGGGCAAAAAATTGCTTTTGATTAGCGTACTTAAGGGTGCAGTTGTCTTTATGTCCGATTTGCTAAAAGAAATCACTTGTGATTGCGTTATTGATTTTATGTCCGTTTCATCTTATAGCGGCACCAAAACTACCGGCGTTGTAAAATTTAAAAAGGATATTGATATAAACCCCGAAGGCTGCGATATTCTTATTGTAGAGGATATTCTTGACTCGGGTATTACGCTTTCGTATCTTAGAAATGTCCTTCGTGACCGCAATGCCGCTAGTATTAAGATTTGTACTCTGCTTGATAAACCCGCAAATAGAAAGGCAGATATTAAAGCAGATTATGTTGGTAAGGTTATCCCTGATGCTTTTGTTGTGGGCTACGGCCTTGATTATGATGAAAAATATAGAAATTTACCTTTTGTGGGAATTCTTTCACCTAAGGTTTATGAAAAATAAATTATCCGTCGGATATTAATCTGATATGGAAGGAGTATATCTCTTTTGAAGAAGAATGTTAAAAATATTATTTTAGTGGTGGGAATTTTACTCATCTTTATTACCGGTTTTGCTTTTGTAAGTAAGGTTTATAAGGATAGCGCCGCCAAAAAAGATTATTATGAGATTGTGGAAATGGTTAAGAATAATGAAATTTCTGAATTCTCACTCAATCTATATAATGGCGAACTTTCCTATAAGCTCCGTAGTGAAGGCAAGGATGGTAAAATTCACCGCTATACCGTTGCAAGCGCAACTCTATTTATAGAAGATGTTAGAGGCTTCCTTGAAGAAAACAATAAGGAAAACGATGTAAACAGCGATAAATTTATTAAATACGATTATGAGGCAGGGGGAGAAACCTCTTGGCTTATGAGTATGTTACCTTCCATATTGCTTCTCGCTGTGATTATAGGTTTCTATATCTTCATGTTTAAGCGAATGAGCGCAGGTATGGGTGGCGACAAAACCCTTAATTTTGGTAAAGCCAAGGTTAAGAAGGATGAAGGTCGCAAGAAAACTACCTTTTCTGATGTTGCAGGTGCAGACGAAGAAAAGGAAGAAATGAAGGAAATAGTTGATTTCCTTAAAGACCCTAAAAAGTTCAGTGAACTTGGCGCCAGAATACCAAAGGGTGTGCTTTTAGTCGGCCCTCCCGGAACCGGTAAAACCCTCCTTGCTCGTGCAGTAGCAGGTGAGGCAGGTGTTCCTTTCTTCTCAATTTCAGGTTCTGATTTCGTTGAAATGTTTGTAGGCGTGGGTGCTTCCCGTGTAAGAGATTTATTTGGCGAAGCAAAAAAGAATGCTCCCGCAATTATATTCATCGATGAAATTGATGCTGTTGGCCGTCAGCGTGGCGCAGGTCTTGGCGGCGGTCACGATGAGCGTGAACAGACACTTAACCAGCTTCTCGTTGAGATGGATGGTTTCGGCGCTAATGAAGGTGTAATCGTTATGGCGGCTACTAACCGTCCTGATATTCTTGATAGAGCATTACTCCGTCCCGGTCGATTTGACAGACAGATTACAGTTAACTATCCGGATGTTAAGGGTAGAGAAGAAATCCTTAAAGTTCATTCTCGCGGTAAGCCACTGGGTCCCGATGTTAATCTTGCAACTATTGCTAAATCCACCTCCGGCTTTACGGGCGCAGACCTTGAAAATCTTCTTAATGAGGCGGCTTTACTGGCTGTTAGAAGCAATAAAAAAGCCATTACACAGGAAGAAATCGAGGAGGCAACTATTAAGGTTGTTATGGGTACTGAAAAGAAATCCCATATTGTTAAGGATAAGGATAAAATGGTTACATCCTACCACGAGGCAGGTCATGCCGTAGTTTCTTATTTCTTGCCTACACAAGACCCTGTTCATCAGATTTCTATTATTCAGCGCGGTATGGCCGCAGGTTATACTATGTATCTTCCCGAGGATGAAAAAGGTCATATTTCAAGAAATCAAATGCTTGAGCAGATTTGTTCGCTTCTTGGCGGTCGTGCCGCAGAGCAACTTACTCAGGATGATGTTTGCACGGGCGCATCAAACGATATTCAGAGAGCAACCGAACTTGCAAGAAAGCTAATTACCAAGTTTGGTATGAGCGATAAGTTGGGACTTGTTTGCTATGGCAACGATAACAATGAAGTTTTCCTCGGCAGAGATTTCTCTTCAACACCTAACTATTCTGAAAAAACCGCTGCTTTAATTGATGAAGAAATTGAAAGCGTTGTTATGAATCAGTATAAAAAAGCGCTTGAAATATTAGAAAACAATATGTCAAAGCTTCACGAGGTTGCCAAAAATCTTTTTGAAAACGAAAAGATTTCGGGCGATGATTTCAGAAAAATTATGGAAGCATAAAAATAAAACTCGCAACCTAGTTGCGAGTTTTATTTTTTATATAACAGATTTAATTATATCGGCAACTTGTTTTGCGCAAACATCAATGCCTTTTTCGGTAAGGTGTATGGAATCTTCTTTTAATATGTAGGCTTCGATATCTTTTGAAACCGTAGAATACAAATCATTTATTATGATGCCCATATCTTTAAGGATGGGAACAATAATATCATTATATCTTTTAGTTCTCCCGTTATCGTGGTGAGGATTTCCCGGTCTTACAGGTGTGGTGGTGGCGAATATTACCGTTTTAGCATTGGCCTTAAGAATTTTTGCTATGCGGGTCATGGTGGTAACATATTCATCCTCTGTCGTAAAAACTCCATCACCTAAATCGTTAAAATCCCATAGACCGTTGTTCCAGTGAATAACATCGCAGTTTTCAATTATGCTTTTCCATTCAAGAGCAACACCGCGAAGGGTGTATTTTGAAAAACGGCAGTTATCCGTAGGACCTACAACTTGGTATTCATCGCCTAAAAGTTCGGGTACTTTTGTTCCGTATCCGATTAGTCTGATGGAATCGCCGATTAATGCTACTTTTTTCATAATACAAACACCTCTATTTATTTAAAGAATCCATAATCTTTCTAGATTCTTTATAAAATGTTTTAACATTTTTATTATGTTCAAGGGTGGTACCTTCGATAGCGCGACAGGAAATAGTTAGTCCTTCGGGAAGTTTTGTATAGGTTGCTTTATCACAGTTTTTATAGAATTCTTCATCTAATTTAACAGGCTCACTATCAAAGATTTCTTCTGAAATATTTGTAAGTTTCTCATGTGTGATTTCATCGGTAATAAATAGCAGAGCATCGGCCTCGCCTGCAATGATTGCTTGTATTTTAGTCGTCATATTGTACTCATACTGTGCATCCTTATCGTTTGCAGTATAGGAGCAGTTGAGCACCTGAATATCTGCATTGCCGTCACCATTAATATCGTCAATATGCTTAGCAAGGTATTTCGATATATAATTATTATTCTCAACATCGATATAATTTGAGGTATAAATAACTACTTTTAAATCATATTTGCGGCGTGATGCGCATTGCGTAACTAGAACCGCAAGAACCACGGTAGTAAGTAAAAGGGAAATAATAGTAACTCCGTGGTAAAACCAAAGGTGTTCGAGTTTTTCCTTAAAAGTTTTGGGTACAATGGCAACCTCACTGGGCTTTGGACCTGCATCTATTTCGCCATTTTGCATTTTTTTAAGTTCTAAAAAGTCTTTACGGGCTTTCCTTTGCTGTTTAATTGTTTCGCTGACTTGTTTTTTAGCCATATTTATCACCGTAACCATTGTAACAAAATTATGAGTATATATCAAGATAATAAATATAAAAAACGGCGAGTTTGTAAACTCGCCGTAAATTTTTAATAATTTTCTGCTTTGATTTGGAAATATGCCTTGGGGTGTAAGCATACAGGACAGTTCTCCGGCGCGGAGGTGCCGATATGAATATGACCGCAGTTTCTGCAAATCCAAACCTTTGTTTCGCTTCTATCAAATACTTCGTTTTTCTTTACGTTATCAAGTAGTTTCCTGAAACGCTCCTCGTGTGTCTTTTCAATCTGAGCTATTGCTCTGAATCTTAGTGCTAAATCATTAAATCCTTCTTCCTCAGCATCCTTAGCAAAGTTTTCATACATAGTGGTCCATTCGTAATTTTCGCCCTCTGCCGCAGATAAAAGATTTTCCTCTAAAGTTCCGAAGCCGCCAAGTTCACGAAACCAAAGTTCTGCATGCTCCTTTTCATTTTCTGCAGTTTCTTTAAAGAGCTCTGCTATCTGCTCATAACCCGCTTTTTTGGCAAGGGAAGAATAATAGGTGTATTTATTTCTTGCCTCTGATTCACCCGAAAAAGCATCTCTTAAATTTTGTTCTGTTTTTGTGCCGGAATATTTTGTTTTCTTTTCCATAAAAATCCTCCTTAAAGTTTATATTATTATGCCTCAAAATTTGCCAATTATACTTTTTTAATCGTATCTGACTTGGTTATTTTCCAGCAAACGAAAAACATCCTATGGAAAACCATAGGATGTTAAATTTTGCGAAGCGGGTTTATGATTCCAGATAATAATTTTCATTTAATTCATTGGCGCAGTCCTTACAAATACGGGCAAACCAAGGATTTTTTTCAATGAATTTATATAGTTTATTGTAGGCATTGTATCTTGGAATACTGAAATGTGAAAAACCCTTATTTTTTTCATTATACTTTAAATCTTTAATCGTAAAGTCATCATAAAGTTCCATATTATCAAAATAATCATAAAGATATGCCTTGGCGAGATAATGTTGCGCTTTAAGTGCAATATCCTTATCTTTAGAAGCGCCTAATTTTATAATATAGGGTATTCCTTCATCACCTAAATCATAAAGGGCTTCGATATCAATGGTTTCAAGTTTTTCTGCCTTATAAGCTTCATAGTTATATCTTGCGCATACAGCATTAACATTTGCTATGCCAAGTGTTAATATTACACAGCACGCAGTGAATAAAGCGGTTTTTATAATATTGATTTTTATAATATATATTCGCAAAAGTGTGCTTATAAAAACTATGGCTAAAAACAGCATAAATGAGCTCGTTGTAAGTCGGAGAACAGTCATACCGTAGGTGCCGATATAAAGGACCATCTTTGAAATTGCCGTTGCAATAATAATTAGGGTAAATGCGGAAATAAAGGTTAATAAAATTTTAATACCGCGGCACACCTTACCGTTTTCTTTTTTCGCAAGTAACAAGGATAAGAATACTAAACAAAGATTTATAACCGCTACAATGCTCATCTCAAAAAATCCCTTGCGCGCATATTGTGCATAGGTAACATCAATGTCTGGCAAAAATCCTTTAAAGGCACTGAAAAAGTATGCGAGCTGTGAGAAGAGATATAAAAGATAACTCACACTTACTGTGGACAAAAAGGAGAGAATATAAATATTATCAATGCCTGAAAATGTGTTTTCTTTCAATTTCGTTGTACGGTTAGATTTTAGGGAAATACCGTATGTAATGACAAACAAAGAAAGAACTATACCAAAAACCATTTTAAAAATGGTTGCAAGGGTATTGCTGAAAATATTATTCATCATGCCGCGAAAGGCGTCATCAGAGGATATAAGCAAGGGGACAACCACAATAAGGACGGGTATAGCGCAAAGCAAACCGATAAGCGCTTTACCTAAAGTTTTTTTACTGCCGTTTGCATTACAGAATAAAGATTTTATGGTAATGTCAATGTTTTCGATAGTGGAGGCGGCAGAGAAGAATGCACCGAGGGTTTGACGGTTGCTTTTATCCTTACCATTTACCAAAGTATTAAAGGATAAAACGGAAAGTAAAAAACTTATTAGTATGCTGAAAAATCTAACACTTGCATTAGTAGTGCAAATGAAAACTGCGCTATTCAGTAGTGACAAAATTCCATAAACAATAGCGGAAACAATGCTTTTATTGTTTTTATAAAAATATGAGATAAATAGGACATTCATCAAAACAATTGATATTGAATATCCGATAGCAAAACCGCCGAATATACCGAAAATCGCAGAAAAAACACAAGTTAATGCTGCAAACAAAGAGAATATGGTATCCTTTTTTGAGAGATTAAAAAGCGGCCTGGATTCATAAGGATTGAATTTTAATTGTTCATCTATTATAGCATTATTATTTTCGAGATTCATAATCACTACTCCTTATCAGTATATTTGATTATATCTCCGGGTTGGCAGTTAAGGGATTTGCATATTGCTTCAAGCGTCGAAAAGCGAATAGCTTTGGCTTTGCCTGTTTTGAGTATAGAAAGATTGGCTTGAGTTATTCCTATCTTTTCTGCAAGTTCAAGCGAGGTCATTTTTCTCATAGCAAGTAAGATGTCTAAATCTATTTCTATCATATCAAAATCCTCACTTATATTGTAAGTTCGTTTTCTGTTTTTAGTTCTACGGCGCTTTGCATAACATTTTTAACTACGCGCAGCATAAGACCGATGAATGCCGCCGCAATGGCGACAAAGGAAAAGGGAATATAAAATATTCCGCCAATGAGCGTTATAAATGCAACGACAAAACAGCACCAAGAAATATGTCGAAGATATTTAACATTTTGAGCTATAAAAATTTCTTGTTTTTGAATATTAAACAGTAATCTTATTAAACTGTATAGCGTTATGTAGGCAAAAACTGCGCAGGGATAAAAACAAGCTTTAAAAAGAGTGAGCATTTTTTCAATAGCAATGCTATCTGAGTTCCAACCGCGGTACACAGTGAACCACATTCTTGTAGCCCAAGGGCCAAGAAACAACCCTACCGAAAGAACTGCAAGAAATATAAAACATACCACAATTGAAAGGGTTACCGATTTTTCTTTATTCCACATAAATCTTACCTCCAAAACCATTTTATACCATCATAGTAGCACAAAAATTATCGTTTGTCAATAATTTAATTATCGAAAAACAATAATTTAGTTCTCAAAATAGAAATTTCCAAATAAAACCCCCGCTGAAAACAGCGGGGGTGGGATTCACTAAAATGATATGGTGGTTATAGTTTTTTCATTTGTTGAAGGAATAAATAAACGGCTAACGCCGTAAAGACCGCGGCATATCCAAGCACCCACCATAAGTGTTCAAAAACATCTGTGAAATTTCCCGAAAGTATAGCCCGTTCCATATCTACGGCGTGTACAAACGGAAGTGCGTATGCTATCTTTTTAAATGCACCTCCTATGAGGTCAAGGTCAAACCAAATTCCTGAAAGCCACGCCGAAAGGTTGGTAAGCAAAGCACCGCAAATACTGCCGACCTGTTTATCGGTAAATACGCTTCCGCAAAGAAGACCCAAAGAAATGTAGAGTACAGACACGGGAACAATGAATATGACAGCATATAAAATGTTTATTGTAATGTTTAGTCCTAGAATTATTGCGGCAATATAACAGATAATGCATTGAGCGATAGAAATTGGAATAACTGGTAATGTGTATCCAAGTATGAAATCTACCGGGGTCAGTGGTGTCGTATACAAACGCTGCAATAACGAACTACCTCTGTCTTTTGCGATAATGGTTGCCGAAAATAAAGTCATAAATGCCAAGCCAAAAACTGTTACACCCGGAGTTAAATGTTTTATTTCAAACAGTTCTACGGGGATATTCGCTTGTATTGCGCTTAACAATAAAATCAAAACAATGGGAAAGCCAAGTCCAAAAATAAGCGTCAGAGGATCTCGTAAAATTTCTTTCGTATTTCTGTTTGCAAAAGTGAGCATTCTCATTTTGCCACCCCCTTAACAATACTAATAAATGCTTGTTCGAAATTATCCGTTCCTGCCGTTTCCTTAATCTTGTCAGCGGTATCGCAAACAAGCAGTTTGCCGTCTTTCATAATAGCTATACGATCAGACAAAGCTTCCGCTTCCTCCATATAATGCGTTGTAAGAATAATGGTTATTTGACCCTTGAGAGAGCGAATCAATTCCCATAGTTCACTGCGTGCAAGCACATCTAGACCAAGAGTTGGCTCATCAAGAAATAAGATTTGTGGTTCGCTGATTAGTGCCAAGGCAATACTTAATCTGCGCTGCCACCCGCCTGAAAGCTTGCCTGCTCTTTTATCTATTACCGTTTCTAAACTTAATAATTTAATTATCTCTGCAATTTTTCTTTCCTTCTTATCCCTCGAAAATCCGTGAACACCGCACATAAATTTAAGATTTTCTTGTACAGATAATCCCACGGCAACAGCTGTTTCTTGCGGAGAAACGGCTATTAGTGATTTTACCGCGGCGGTATCATTGTTGATGCTTTTTCCATTAAGAAAAGCATCGCCGCTTGTGGACCTTGTAAGACAAGATAACATTTTAATTGTAGTCGTTTTTCCCGCCCCGTTCATACCAAGTAAGGAAATCAGTTCTCCTTTTTTGACTTTAATGTTTAGATTATCAACGGCAATTATATCTTTATACTTTTTGGTTAGATTTACTGTTTCCATAGCATACATATAATCATTCCTTTCTATGTGGGATGATTGAATTATAACATCTTAATAATTGAAAATCTCAATTTTAATATATTCGGTATTTTAAAAAGTGTAAACGGTAGTTTTATATATTAAAAAGGCATTAACCAGCAACGGTTAATGCCTTTAAAAACACGAAATACTATTATTCAGAAATTGGTTTCATCGTGGGGACCTCTGCCCCCGAAGTTACAAAACAATACCTAAGTGTACAAAACTCCAATGGTTTCAAGTCGTCTCAGAGAGTCGTTTTTACAGCACAGAATATAACCCTTTGTATCTGTGCGGCATTTTGGCGTAGTAACTGGCGTACCATTGGCGTAGTAGATTAAATTTGCTTGTCCTTAAAGAATTCGCCCAAGCTTGTAAACTCTTTCTTTTTCAGTTCGTTGGTCACGTCGCAATAAATATCCATTGTTGTGCTGATATCAGCGTGACCTAAAACATCCTGAATCACCTTTATATTGATACCCGACTCACACAAGCGAGTAGCAAAGGTGTGTCTCAAGCTATGGCAACTAAAGGGCGGCAACAGAACGGGATCCTTTTCTCCTTTGAGCAACACTTCATCATTACAGTCACGGATAATTCTGCGAATGGCTTTGTTGAGTGTTCCTTGATGCTGAACATCACCGTAGCGGTTCACAAAGATAAAATCCGTGTAGCAGTCCACAATTGTCTTGCACTTAACTCCTGTATCCTCTTGATTTTGTTTTTCAAGCAGGAATGCTTCTTTAACATCATCCATCATCGGTACGGTTCGTTCACCGGCTTTAGTCTTGGGGGTGTTTATACTAAAGGAACAGCCGTTGCCATCACCATGATTGTAGTATACCAAGGTGTGATTGACGTGGATAAGTCCTTCTTCCAAATCAATATCGCACCACCGTAGTCCTATCAATTCACCGACACGCAACCCTGTGCCAAGCATAATTGCAAATACAGGATACCAATGTCGATATACCGGATGATTTTTAAGGAAGTTAATGAACAATTGTTGTTCGGGGATAGTAAGTGCCTTTCGCTTTTCTACCTGAAAATTATGGGACTGTTTCAGTTCTTTCAGCATGTTATCGGTGGGATTAAGACGTATGTACCCATCATCCACCGCCAAGTTAAATACTTGATGTAGAACTGTATGCACGTTATCAATGGTTGCTATAGTCAAAATCCTTTCGTCTGCGAGGCGATTATAAAACCTCTTTACATCGGATTTTCTGACATTCGCAATACGAAGCTTACCGAATGTGGGGCGTACAAACATATTGTACATATACTTGTAGTTCTGAAAGGTGTTGTGTTTCAAACCCCGTTTGAGATCACACCACAGGTCAAATACTTCGGTGACCGTTATCAACGGAATCTCCGTTTTAATGCCGTCCCTTTTATCAAGGATAATTTGCTCTTCTCGTTCACGAAGCTCCTCAAGGGTGCCTGCGTATATCGAGTGGCGCTTACCATCGGGAGTGCTCCAACGGTAATCATAAATTCCGTCTGCTCTTTGGGATTCACCCTTGCGGAGTGTAACCCGATCCTTATCTAATCTTCTACCTTTACCTTTCTTTGCAGTCATATTTATCTAGCTCCTTTCAATACCTGTCAGCATTGAAAAGCACTATGATAGTATCTATATTATAACATAAATTCGTTATCTTTACAAGTACTCTTTCGGAGCTGACAGGCCTGTAAAGAAAGTTAATTAAATGGAATAATTCTTTTCTATATATTCATCCAATTTTCTTCGCTTGATCAGCCGCTTTGTGCCGTTGAACAGCACGAAAGTACAATCAACCTTATCGGACAGTTTTCTAAGTTTATTAATACCAATACCTGAATAGGCTGCGGCTTCTGTCAGCGTTAAAGTGGTTTTCTCCCAAATTGGAACCTCTTTCATTGGCGATACCTCCTATATTATTTGCCTCCATTTCCGCCGGAGGCTAGCATCGAAATATATAACATAATAAATACTCCTTACAGGCGGTGGCAGGTTGCCACCGCCATATGCTTCGGGCTTTTGAATCGCCCGACCTTTATTTCCTTTGATTGTCCCTATATATCAATCCCGCATATTTTCGTCAGCAGGATATTGTAGTCAATTTAAATTCTTCCTTCATAATTTTAATTAATAGATTACTTTTTCTTCGGCTTATCAGCCAAGTAAATTCTTGTTACTTCGGTTCTGTGGTGACCTAAGTTTTCGCTTACAATCTTTCGTGCTTTCTTTGGTCTCTCTTGCAACGCTTCGGCGTAGGTTCTTTGTGCGTAGGTATGTCTCAGACTGTGCCAAGAGATTGTCTCGGTTCTTTTCTTTTTACCGTCTTCACTCAAATCCTCACGGTTTTCTACCATAAAGTATTTTCTGTTATAACTCATCCAATTCTGCAAGGAACGCTTTTCCCGCTGTACGCCGCCCTTTTCGCTACCTGAGATTAAATAATCTCTCGGGTATCGACCTGAACACCTGGCATAGTTCAAATTATCGGTAATAATACTGCGTTGCTTTGCG
>JAZRNX010000109.1:0-16671 GCA_045648365.1 Acutalibacteraceae bacterium | reverse complement strand
GATAAAAATGTTTAAAATTGACAATGAACTTAAAAGCGCCAATATTGCGCGTACTGTACGCTTTACAGAGCCGGCATTTGAAAAACTTAACAAAACGGCGCAAGAAAATAATATTTCCTTCAATTTATTGGTTTTGCAATGCTGCAAATACGCATTAAACGATATGGACGAAGATAAATAGTTAAAAAACCAGGGGGGGCTATGCCACCCGTGGTTTTTATTTGTTAGAAATCAATTGTTTTAAGAAGGGTGAAATTTGTGATATCAAGTACCTTCATTTCTTCATTACTTACAATATAGAAATTATCTCCTACAAATGCGCCTCTTACCGTATATTCCCAATTGGTATCCATATCAATTTCGGCAAGCTTCACGAAGCCATCGTCTTCATATTTATAAATCATATATTTAGGCGCCGTATTATAATTATTGGCGATAAAACCGATAAGGTTTTTATCCACCGCTACCATCATTGCCTTATGATTATTAAGGGCGGATGAATGATAGTATCCGTCTATTATGGTTTTATCTTCTTCGGTAACATTAGAGGGGTCTTTGATATTGAACATTGAAAGTTTTAAAAAGCTTGTTCTTCCTGTATTTTCATCAGCTTCCATACCGAAACCTAAAAGTTTTCCTTCGGAATATGGGTACATATACTCCGAGAAACCCGGTATTTTAAGTTCGCCTAAAATTTTGGGATTTTCGGGGTCTGAAAGGTCGGCGGAAAACAGGGGGTCGGTTTGGCGGAAGGTTACAAAATATGCAATATCCTCCATAAATCTTACGGAATATACCCTTTCCCCTTTTGCCAAATCCTTAATTTCGCTTACTTTATTAAGATTACCGTCAAGTATGGTTAATCGGGCGCTGCTATCACGGCTAACGGTAGTGAAGATATTATCGTTATTATCGAATTTCTGAGTGGTATATTTCTCCTCGTCAACGGTGGTTACAAATCTGAAATAGCCCTTATATTCATCAATAAAGAACTGATTTTCAAGAGTTCCGTCTACCCTACCCGTATCCTCATACTCAATTTCTCCGCCAGAAAAAGCGAGACGGGAAACGGTTATATAAGAGTTAATGTGGATATCTGTGCTATCATAATCTCTTTCATTATATCGAGTATTAGCAAGAATTATATTACCCTTACTGCAATAAACCTGGTCGGTACCGCCTAAGATACTTGCACTGCCTTTTAAAGCGGCGTCCTTATAGTTATACGCGGCAATAACAGTATAGGTATTGGTTTTGATTTTATCATCATAGCGATAAATACACTCGGCGGGTAGGGCTTCCTTTTCGCCGTCCTGCTCAACCGTAGGAACGAAGGTAGTGGGGTCAGATTTAACAATATTATCAACATTTATGGGACAATTTGAAATAAGGTAAATATAATTCCCTACCATTCTTGAGGTCTGGTAATAACCCTGCTGACAACTCTCCCCTATCTTTTTAGGCGCTTTGCGGTCAGAAATATCATAAATGATAACCGATGTTGAATTTTTGCTTTGCTCATATAAATCGGTCTTTAAAATGATAAGGCGGTCATCTTTTATAAACATTTCATCGCAGTTTACATCAATTTCACCTGTTATGGCTGTGCGGCTTAAAACCTCAGAATTCTGGCCTTTCGCCGAAACTATGGTTATCACATTATTATATACATAATAGATATACTGGCCATCGGTCTTCATAATATCGGCTTCGCTAACGCCCTCAACCTGCTCGGTGGTTTCGGAATAATCGCTGCCGCCGTCCTCGACTGAGTCGGAAGTTGGGTCAGAACTACCATTAGGCTTTGAGCCCTTTAAACTACCGTTTCCTGAATTTTGGGTGGTAACACCTATAGTTCCTTCGGCCGTATCTTCATCATCGGTAAACGCATATTCTTCTTCATATAAAATAACATCATCGGTGCCGTATTTTAAGTTCCAATCAAATAAAGGGCTCTTTTTCTGGTCTGCAAAAACCTTATAAATTTCATTATAAGAATCGGCGGCGGTAAGGGATTCCGCTTTCACCTTAACGCTGTTTTTGGGAACAAAAATAATGCTGAGGGCTATAGCGGCGGCAAGGGCTACGGCGGTGCCTATTCTCCAAGGGGTTGCGGGATTTTTCTTTTCTTGTCCCTTTTCTGCGGCCTCAATTTTTTCAAGTATCGATTCTTTAACACTATCATCGGGTTTAATATTATCAAACGCTTTTCTATAATTCTCTTCAAACATTAATTTCAACTCCTTTTAGTTCGGTTTTAAGTTTCATTCTTGCGCGGTGAAGTTGAGATTTCACCGTAGAAGGATTATGGTTTAAAATTTTGCCTATTTCCTCTACGCTAAAGCCGCAGTAATAATGAAGGTGAATGACCGTACGGTATTTTTGAGGCAATCGAAGTACCGCCTCTAAGGTGTCATTTTCGGGCATCGTAACACTTAAATTCGCTGAAAGCGCCTCAGTTTTCTTAAACCAACTGCTTGTTAGCATACTTTTGCTGCAGTTTATAGTAATTCTGATTAGGAGCGCCTTGGCGTGTTCTTCGTTATTAACCTTGTCCTTACTTTTAATAAACCTTAAAAATACTTCCTGCAATATGTCGTCCGCATCATATTTATTTTTTACTCTTGCAAAGGCAAGGCGGTACACCATATCGGAGTATTTTTGGAAGGCCTCGGTGGCAGAAATTTTATATTCCATAATTTCCCTCCTTTACTAATAAAACTCTTTAACCTCCAAAAAGGTTGCAAATTTTTTAAAAAAATAAAAACAGATTCACAAGAAAACCTGCAAATCTGTTTTTACAAATCCATTTATTGATTATTTAGCGTAATCTACAGCGCGGTTTTCGCGAATAAGATTTACTTTAATTTGACCTGGGTACTCAAGTTCGTTTTCAATTTTCTCAGCAATTTCGTGGGCAATTATTACCATCTGGTCATCGCTGATAACCTCGGGTTTAACAATAATTCTAACCTCACGGCCTGCCTGAATTGCAAATGAGCCCTCAACGCCGTTAAAGGAATTAGCGATTTCTTCAAGTTTTTCAAGACGCTTAATATAGCTTTCAATATTCTCGCGACGAGCGCCCGGACGGGCGGCAGATATAGCGTCAGCGGCTTGAACGATACAAGCAATAACGGTTTTTGCCTCAACATCGCCGTGGTGAGCGTGAATTGCGTGAACAACTGCTTCGCTTTCCTTATATTTCTTAGCGGCATCAACACCAAGCTGGATATGAGAACCTTCTTGCTCGTGGTCAATAGCCTTACCGATATCGTGAAGCAAACCTGCGCGTTTTGCAAGGGTTACATCAACGCCCATTTCAGCGGCAATAAGGCCTGAAAGATGGCAAACCTCTAAAGAGTGGTTAAGCACATTCTGGCCATAACTTGTTCTGAAATGCAAACGACCAAGAAGTTTGATAAGTTCGGGATGCAAACTGTGAACACCCGATTCTATCATTGCGCTTTCGCCTTCCTGCTTGATAATAGATTCAACTTCGGCAGTTGCCTTAGCAACGCTTTCTTCAATTCTTGCGGGATGTATTCTACCGTCAACAATAAGTTTTTCAAGTGTTCTTCTGGCTATCTCTCTACGAATAGGCTCGAAACTTGAAACGGTAATTGCTTCGGGGGTATCATCAATAATAAGGTCAACACCTGTAGCATTTTCAATGGCGCGGATATTTCTACCCTCGCGGCCGATAATACGACCCTTCATTTCATCATTGGGAAGAGCAACGGTGGAAACGGTGATTTCTGATGAATGGTCAGCGGCACAACGCTGAATAGCATGGCCAATAACTTCACGAGCAAGTTTCTCAGACTCTTCCTTGGTCTGCTGTTCAAACTCCATAATTCTAACGGCTTTCTCGTGAGATAACTCACCGTCAAGCATCTGGAGAAGCTCAGCTTTTGCCTGTTCTTTTGAAAGACCTGAAATTTTTTCAAGCATTTCGAGTTGGCTTTTCTTGATACGGTCGCACTCTTCGAGGCGAACATCAATTTCTTTAGCGCGTTCTGCAAGTTTTTCTTCTTTTACTTCAAGATTATCTAACTTGCGGTCAAGGGTTTCTTCCTTCTGTTGAAGACGATGCTCCTGACGCTGAACTTCACTTCTGCGTTCGCGAAGGTCCTTTTCAGTATCCTGACGGAGCTGATGAATTTCTTCTTTTGCTTCAATAAGGGTTTCTTTTCTTTTGGTTTCAGCGGTTTTCATCGCATCATTCAAGATGCGCTTTGCTTCCTCCTCAGCAGAGCCAATGGTCTTTTCTGCAGATTTGCGGCGAAATGCCGAACCTGCAAAAAATCCGATTACTCCAAGAAGAAGGGCAGCACCGCCAAGAATAAATTCGATTCCGGGCATAAATGCACCTCCTATATAATAAATCGGGTTTTACCTGTGATAAACTACACAGCGTCGGGGACCCGAATTTCTCCCCGTGATACTGCTTATTTTGGATAGGTGTTAATTATATTAAAAATAAACACTATAGCCATCATAACCTATCATGATAATTTTAGCATTTTATTCCTTTTATGTCAAGAAAAAACGCACATTTTGGTGATTAAAAGCGACATATACGCTATATAAAGTAATAACAAGTATCCCAAGCAGGCAAACTTTTGAAATGCCGCATATAAATCTTATAATCCTTCCTTATATCGCAGACCCTTAGCGGAAGGTCGAAAATATCCTCACTTCTATGGTAGCAAGAAATCAACATTTTAGGCTTATGTTGCAAAACAATGTTTTTCCCACCATCTATTGCCTTGGCTTCATTGCCTTCAACATCCATTTTTATAAAGGTTACTCCGTCTTTTAAAAGGGTATCCATAGTAACCGCATCAACAGTATCCTGTCCCTTTGAAGCGGTAGAGCCACGGGAGCCGCTCATTGAAAACTCAGTAACCCCATCAAAACTTGATACACAAGCGTTAACGGGTGTAATGTTTTTCTTGCCATCTAATGTAACAAGAAGTTTTTTAAAGGTTTTACGGTCGGGCTCTACAGCATAAATCTTCTGGTAAGAAGGGACACGGGAAAGAAAATCTTCCACCGTATCTCCCCTATATGCGCCAAAATCCGCAAAAATCTCTTCACTAGAGAGTTTTAAAAACGACTCATAAGGCTCATTTTTATCGGTTTCGCACTGAAAAAGATATCGCACATCACCTGTAAGCTTAAACTTTACCACACACTCAAAAGTCTTTTTCGATAGTTCATCAGCAAGTTGATTATAAACCTTTAGAAGCTTGTCTTTGTTTTCTCTAGCAAATTCTATGTTAAATAGATTATCTCCGTAAACTGGAACATCAGGGGCAAAAAATTCATCCCGTGTCATTATTTTTTGCACATTTAAAAAGACCTCTTCCCTTGCAGAGCCGAAGCATAAAAGTACAATCATATCGGAAAACTGTTCTTTAAGGTCCTTGTAGGTCGAAAGCTTAAAGCCGTGAAAAATTTTATCTCTCACAAAACCATCGGTAGCAAAAACGCCATGAAATTCTATTCCGTAATCATCTAAAACCTTGATGATTTTATCGGCACCGTTGCCTATTCCGTAAAGAACAATTTTTTTATCAGTGCTTTTTAAGTAATTCCATAAATCCATCATAACACTCATTATACCTCGAATCGTAAAAAATTACAAGCAAACTCAAAAATATTATAGACATTTAAGGGCAAATTTGGTATATTGAATATAAAGTTATTCTTGGAGGAAATATTATGAAGAAAATTCTTGCTTTTGACTTTGGCGCTTCCAGCGGCAGAGCTATGTTAGCCGAATTAAAAGACGGCAAAATAGATATGAAGGAGATTCACCGTTTTTCTAACGACCCAGTAATAGTTAGAGGAACTATGTATTGGGATGTTCTCCGTCTGTTTTTTGAGATTAAGGCCGGTATAACCAAGGCGTTGTCCGAGGGTGGATTTGATGCTATAAGCATCGATACCTGAGGCGTTGATTTAGGTCTTATTGATAAAAAAGGTAATCTTATAGGTAACCCTGTTCACTACCGTGATTTAAGAACAGAATCTATTCCCGATAAGGTTTTCAGTGACTATATTTCCAAAAAAGAACTTTACGAGAGAACCGGTATGCAGTTTATCCGTTTCAATACTATTTATCAGCTTATGTATTTAAAATACAATGAGCCCGACCTTCTCGAGAAGACCGATAAATTCCTTCTTATGCCCGACCTTTTCGCTTATATGCTTACAGGCGTTATGAAAGCGGAAGCCAGTATTGCTTCTACCACCAATATGCTTAACCCTCACACTAAAGATTGGGATTTTGAACTTATCGATATATTAGGTCTTGACCGAGATATATTTGCCCCCATCGTTAAACCGGGTGAAATTTACGGCGACCTTTCAGATGAAATCTGCGAAGAACTAGGTTGCCCCAAGGTACCCGTTATAGCAGTTTGCGGTCACGATACCGCCTCTGCTGTTGCTGCTACTCCCAGTATGTCTGATGACTTTGTATATATTAGTTGCGGCACTTGGAGTCTATTCGGAATCGAAAGCCCCACCCCCATCCTCACTGATGAAGCAAGAGAAGCCGACTTTACCAATGAAGGCGGATTTGAGGGCACTATTAGATTCCTTAAAAACATTATGGGACTTTGGCTTATTCAGGAATCCCGCCGTCAGTGGCGCAGAGAAGGCACCGAGGTTGGATTTGATGTTTTAGAGCAGGAAGCTCTTGCAAGTGAGCCCTTCAAGTGCTTTATCAATGTTGATGACCCCTCATTTGAAACCGCAGGTAATCTCCCTCGTCGTGTTTGTGAATTCTGTGAGCGTACGGGTCAGTATGTACCGCAAACTCGCGGCGAAATTATGAGATGTATTTATCAAAGTCTTGCAATGAAGTATAAATACACCTTTAACGCCCTCGGCGAACTTTCTAAGAGAGATTATCACAGCATTAATATTTTAGGCGGTGGCATTAAGGATAAACTCCTTTGTCAGATGACCGCCGACGCTTGTAATGTAGATGTTCTTGCAGGTCCTACCGAGGCAACTGTTATGGGTAATATTGCAGTTGCATATAACGCTCTCGGCCAACTTAAAGACTTTAAGGAAATAAGAAAAACTGTTTCTGATTCCACAGAACTTAAGCGCTACACCCCCGCTAACAATGAGGAATGGGAAACCGCATACAGTGAATATCTCAAGATACTTAATAAGTAATAAAAACGCTTTCTGGCAGAGCTATTCGGCTCTGCCAGAATATTTTTAAATATTTTGAATTTTCTTATTGACAATAGCCACCCATAGTGATATAATGATTGGGCGCTGTAATTAACGGTGAAAAACAAATGCGAGTGTGCTGGAATAGGCAGACAGGCACGTTTGAGGGGCGTGTGTCAACGACGTACGGGTTCAAGTCCCGTCACTCGCACCAAATTAAGAGGTATAGACCTTTACGTCTGTGCCTCTTAATTTTTTATGCTAATATAACTATAACAAAAAAACCGCCTAAAAGGCGGTTTTTTTAAAGTCCTATATCGGATAAAAATTTTTTCATCGTAAGTGATTCATTTTTACATATATTCTGATTATATTTCAGTTCATCTATTACTCTTTTTTTATGCCCACAAAATATGAGTTTACACCATCTTCTAATCTGCATAAAAGGAGTCAACCAACGGTATTTTTGCAAAACAGGATATTGAAACTTGATTGTATCATACGGAATAACTATCTTCGACAATGCATACCTAAAACGCCCACCCTTTTTCTGCTGATGAACTATAATTCGATTTTTGCTACTTCCGTAAATTCCGCCTCGAAGAATATAATTCTCCATCTGCTTTGAGACATCATCATACCCGCAGTTTTGAAACCATATCGAACTTAACCTACGGGCTGCTTGTGCAAATTTCAGCAATCCCCCCTCATTTAAAAGTTGATTGCGTTTTTCTTCGTTTGACTCTCCAATATTATCCAAAATCCATAGGTCAATAAATGGCCTTATTCCGCATCCACCGTCTTCAAAATGTTTAGCCATATGAGCTACATGATAAAAGTAAAACATTTCATCGGGCATTAGTAACCAATAGTTAAATCCCTCTCGAACAGCAGATTTATTCCAAACGGTTTTTAGAACTTCTGATGATTCATTAACTCTACCGTCCTCAACTAGATTGTAATGCAATTCGACATGAACACCTGAAGTTGTGAAAAAGGAAACATCATGTGAGCCCTTTTCGTGATATGTATATCCGTATTCATTAAGCAAAATCGACTTGGCTTTTTCCATATCTACTTCATGAACCAGAATATCTATATCACAACTTGTTCTCATCCAAGGCTCAGGATAATACTTTCGCATTACCGAACCCTTTAAGGGAAGAAACGGTATTTTTGCTTTTTCAAGAGCATCACAAAGATTTTCATACTCATATCGCAGTCTCTCATACCGATAAACTGCTTTAAGTATATGCTCTTCAATATTACTGTTTTCTGTTGGAATCAAGTTGTTCTGCTTTAGGCCTAAAGCTAAAAGATGAATAATATCATGCTTTGTAGCAATCTTTAACAGTTTGGGCAGCATTTGAGGTGAATATATATTCTTTACTTCAGGATTTAATTCGTTGCCATTAATCGCAGAGCGCATTAAGGCAAATAAAACCTTTATCTCATCTTGATTCATGACAACATCTCCTTAATAATTAATTTTTTCTCCAAACCATCTTATTAACTACGCCAGTATATGACTGAATAATTTTAACAACTTTAGTTGATACATTTTCTTCAACATAATCGGGAACAGGAATTCCTGCATCACCATTATTATTCATATCTACTGCTGTGGTAACCGCCCCAAGCAGACTGTTTTCATCAATTCCAGCCAAGACAAAACATGCCTTATCCAAAGCTTCCGGACGCTCGGTGGAAGTTCTAATACAAATTGCGGGGAAAGAACGACCTATGCTCGTAAAAAACGAGCTTTCTTCGGGAAGTGTACCGCTATCGGATACCACTGCAAAAGCGTTCATCTGAAGTTTATTGTAATCGTGGAAACCGAGGGGCTCATGGCAGATAACACGCTTATCCAAAGCAAATCCGCTCTCTTTAAGCTTCTTTTGACTTCTGGGATGACAGGAGTATAAAACAGGCATATCGTATTTTTCTGCCATTTTATTAATAGCTGTGAAGAGGCTTATAAAATTATTTTCGGTATCAATGTTTTCTTCTCTGTGTGCAGAAAGCAAAATATACTTTTTAGCCTCAAGACCAAGACGGGTAAGTATATCACTTGCCTCTATTTCAGCGAGATTTTGATGGAGTACCTCAGCCATAGGAGAACCCGTCACAAAGGTACGCTCCTTAGGAAGTCCACACTCGTGCAGATAACGGCGAGCGTGTTCACTGTATGCAAGGTTGACATCAGAAATGATATCAACAATTCTACGATTGGTTTCCTCGGGCAGACACTCATCCTTACAACGATTTCCTGCCTCCATATGAAAAATCGGAATATGCAAACGCTTAGCAGAAATGGCGGAAAGACAGGAATTGGTATCTCCAAGAATTAACAATGCATCAGGTTTAATCTCGTTCATTAGTTTATAAGAACAATTAATGATGTTACCGATAGTAGCACCAAGGTCATCACCCACCGCATCCATATAAACCTCGGGGGCATCAAGTTTCAAATCCTTGAAAAATACACCGTTTAGATTATAGTCATAGTTCTGACCTGTATGGGCAAGAATGGTATCAAAATACTGGCGGCACTTGTTTATAACGGCGGCAAGACGGATAATTTCGGGGCGAGTACCCACGATAATAAGCAACTTTAATTTGCCGTTATTTTTAAATTTAACATCGCTATAATCCTGTTTAATATTACTTTCCATTATTCAACCACCTCAAAAAATGTATCAGGATGATTAGGGTCAAACTGCTCGTTAGCCCACATCAATGTTACAAGATTATCTGTTTCAGATAAATTGATTATATTATGCGTATATCCTGGAAGCATATGTACTGCTTCGATTTTATCTCCCGAAACTTCGAAATTAAGAACTTCATCACTGCCGATTTTTCGTTGCTGAATTAGTCCTTTTCCGCTAACCACAATAAAAAATTCCCATTTTGTATTATGCCAATGCTGACCTTTTGTGATTCCGGGCTTAGATATGTTCACGCTAAATTGTCCGCACTTTTCGGTTTTTAAAAGCTCTGTAAAACTACCTCTTGCATCCTCATTCATTTTTAACGAGAATGCGGCTTTTTCTTTAGGAAGATAACTAAGGTATGTACTATACAATTTCTTGGCAAATGAACCCTCCGGAATTTCAGGCATCATAAGTGTACTTACTTGTGATTTGAAAACATCAAGTAAATCAACAATTTCACCAAGAGTAACTTTATGGGTGATTGGCGCAGCGCAATACCGACCTTCGTCACACACAATGGTGTCAACACCATCAAAGGTACAACGGTGCTCTTTTCCCTCCAACGCATCCAACATTTCTACTATAAGGTCATCAATATAAAGTAATTCAAGCTGCACATTTCTGTCACTTACCGTTATTGGCAAGTCGTTAGCGATATTATTGCAGAATGTGGCAACAGCAGAATTATAGTTTGGTCTGCACCACTTGCCGAACAGGTTAGGAAAACGGTAGACCAAAACTTTTGCTCCCGTTTCTTCCCCGTAAGTGAAAACAAGTTCTTCCCCTGCTTTCTTGCTTCTACCGTAATCGTTATCGTAACGACCTATACAGGTAGCTTGTATAGACGAGGAAATCATAATAGGGCAAGTGTTTTTATGCTTTTTAAGGGTATCAAGCAAGGTTGAAATAAAGTCACAATTCCCTTGCATAAATTCCTCGGTATTTTGCGGACGGTTTACACCAGCAAGGTTAAAAACAAAATCTGCCTTCCCACAATACTCATCAAGGAGATTTAAATCGGTATCAATATCATATTCGTATATTTCACCGATATTAAGTCCTGCTCTGGTTTTATCCTTACCGTCACGAATATTTTTTAGCGCGGCACAAAGATTTTTACCAACGAATCCTTTGGCGCCAGTTACAAGAATATTCATAATTATTTGACACCCTTTGCCAGTTCTTCTTGAATATAGGTAAGGGCGGCGATTTTCTCCTTGGTTTCTTCTACAGAGAGAAGCTTGGTGTTATTAGAATTAAACTCGGAAAGTTGGCTTCTCTTAGTATCGCCCTTGCTATAGTACTTATCATAGTTCATACCGCGTTTGTCGCAGGGTACGCGATAGAAATTACCTAAATCAATAGCGCCTGCGCATTCCTCGTTTGTGAGCAATGTTTCATACATTTTCTCTCCGTGACGGATACCGATAACCTTAACATCATCCTTATTGCCACCAAAAAGTTCACATACTGCCTCTGCCTGTGTCTTAATGGTACAAGCAGGTGCTTTTTGAACAAGTATATCCCCCGCCTCACCGTACTGGAATGCAAAGAGAACAAGGTCAACCGCCTCTTCAAGCGACATAATGAAACGAGTCATACTAGGTTCGGTTATGGTAATGGGGGTTCCGCTTCTAATCTGCTCAATCCAAAGAGGAATAACCGAGCCGCGAGAGCACATAACATTACCGTATCTGGTGCAACAAATTTTAGTGGTATTGGTGGTGCGTGCCTTTGCTACAACCACTTTTTCCATCATTGCTTTTGATGTTCCCATAGCGTTTACGGGGTATGCCGCCTTATCGGTAGAAAGGCAAACGACATTTTTAACGCCCGCTTCAATGGCGGCGGTTAACACATTATCTGTTCCAATAACATTGGTTTTAACCGCTTCTATAGGAAAAAATTCACAAGATGGAACCTGTTTAAGCGCTGCTGCATGGAAGATATAATCAACGCCGTGCATAGCATTTTTTACCGATTGCAAATCCCTTACATCGCCAATGTAAAAACTGATTTTTTCTGCTACCTCTGGCATTTTTGCCTGAAATTCATGGCGCATATCATCCTGTTTCTTTTCGTCACGAGAAAAAATACGGATTTCACCTATATCTGTATCGAGAAACCTATTTAGAACAGCGTTACCGAAAGAACCTGTTCCACCTGTAATCAATAGTGTTTTATTTGTAAAAAGGCCCATCTTAATTAATCCTCCAAAATATCTGCAATCCGTTTACAAGCAAAACCGTCACCATACGGGTTACTTGCTTTGGACATAGCGTTATATGTTTCTTCATTCTCAAGCAGTTGCTTGAAATTATTATAAATAACTTGTTCTTTAGTGCCGACCAATTTAAGCGTCCCTGCCTTAATACCTTCAGGGCGCTCGGTTGTATCTCTCATAACCAGCACCGGTTTGCCAAGAGACGGCGCTTCCTCCTGAATTCCGCCGCTATCGGTTAAAATCATAAAGCTACGGGATAAGAAGTTATGAAAATCTAAAACTTCGAGAGGCTCTATAATATGAATGCGGTCAAGCCCTCTAAGCTCTTCATCGGCCGCCTTTCTAACCTCAGGATTCATGTGTATGGGATATATCGCTTTCACATTCGGATGCTCCTCCATAACACGACGGATAGCCCTGAACATATTGTGCATAGGTTCTCCGAGATTTTCTCGACGATGAGCAGTAATCATAATTAAACGACTATCCTTTGCCCATTCAAGTTCCGGATGTGTATAATCAGCTCTAACGGTGGTTTTCAGCGCATCAATGGCCGTGTTACCCGTAACATAAATACTGTCCTTATCCTTACCCTCTTTAAGCAAATTATCTCGGGCAAGCTCAGTAGGAGCAAAATTATATTTTGAAACAATTGATACAGCTTGGCGGTTAAACTCCTCAGGATATGGACTGTAAATATTATAGGTTCTAAGTCCAGCCTCCACATGACCAACCGCAATCTGTTTATAAAAACAAGCCAGTGCGGTCACAAATGTAGTAGATGTGTCGCCGTGAACGAGAACAACATCGGGTTTTGCTTCATCTAGGACATCACCGATTCTGCTTAAAATATTCGTGGTAATATCAAATAATGTTTGTCCTGCTTTCATAATTGAAAGGTCATAATCGGGTACCACATTAAATGTATCAAGCACCATATCAAGCATACTTCTATGCTGACCGGTAACACAAATCAATGTTTTTATATTTTTTCTTGATTTAAGCTCGTTGACCAACGGGCACATTTTTATTGCCTCGGGTCTTGTTCCAAACACAAGCATAACTGTTTTCATATACTATGCATCCTTTCGGTTTACAATTTATATGTTCCGGGGAGTTTGAAGCATTTACTGTTAGCACAATTTTTTCATTATTCTAATATGGCATTGCAAACCATATCCACTTCTTCTTCAGTTAGGTACGGATGCATCGGCAAACTTAAAACCGTTTTTGTTGCCTTTAAAGTATTTGGGAATAGACTATCGGGCCATTCCTCTTTTCGATATGCTTCTTGTTGATGAATTCCCCTTGGATAATATACCATAGATGGAATTAACTTATCTTTTAATTTTTGCTGTAATTGAGCGCGTTGTTCCTCGTTCTTTAAAACAATAGTATACTGCGCCCAACTGGAATAAAAGCCTTCAGGCACATATGGTGTGATAAAACTATCTTTTAAGCGTTGTGTATACCACGCTGCAACCTGATTAACGGCATCTAGTTCGTAATCTACAAAAGCCTTAAATTTAGGCAATAAAATTGCTGCTTGCATAGTATCTAATCTGGAATTCATACCTATTTCTCTATTATCATATTTATCCGTAGGTGATTTTCCTTGAGCTCGTAACGAACGAAGACGGGCAGCTATGTCATCATCATCTGTGAAAATTGCGCCCCCATCACCGTAGCAACCCAACGGCTTAGCTGGGAAGAACGATGTAGTCGCCATATCTCCAAAAGAACAAACCTTTTTGCCGCGGATGTTACCACCGAAACCTTGAGCTCCATCCTCTAAAATCTTAAGACCGTATTTTTTTGCAATAGGTTCTATCTTGTCATAGTCAGCAGGTAAACCAAACAAATCCACCGGTATAACCACCTTAGGATTTAGTTTGCCTTCATTAATTACTCTTTTAATTGCTTCCTCTAAAGCATTGGGGCACATATTGAATGTTTTTGCATCAATATCTACTAAAACCACAGTTGCTCCCAAAATCGAAGCCGCACCAGCGGAAGCGAAGAATGTGAAATCGCTGGTAAAAATAACATCGCCTGGGCCTATTTCCCATGCCATCAATGCTAACATCAATGCATCTGTTCCATTTCCGCAAGCAACACAGTGTTTCCTACCTACATATTCGGCTAGAGTGTTTTCTAGTTCTGTTACGGGTTTTCCTAATATAAATGCGCCACTCTCAACAACTTCAGCAATCGCTTTATCAATCTGCGGTTTTAACACCTTATACTGTGTCTTCAAATCTCTGAATTGCATTACTGCGCCTCCTCAAGTCCATGCTCGTGTTTTTTATATTTCCTTCCGCAGTTTTCGCAGGTTAAATCGCTTTTTAGCACAGTTCCGCATTCACAGACCCAACCGACCTGTTTTACAGGAACACCCAACATCAAAGCATGATTAGGCACATCAGAAGTAACCACTGCACCTGCGCCGATTAAACACCATTTACCAAGAGTGTTTCCGCATACAATAGTGGCGTTAGCTCCAATACTGGCGCCTTCGCGAACCAAGGTAGACTTATATCCTTCTCTGCCTTTTGGATATTTTGCTCTGGGAGTTAGGTCGTTAGTAAATACGCAAGAGGGCCCACAAAAAACATAGTCCTCAAGTTCTACTCCCTCATATACAGAAACATTATTCTGAATTTTTACACCATTACCAATTTTAACATTATTGGAAATGTTCACATTTTGACCCATAGAACAGTTTTTTCCGATTGTAGCGCCTTTTTGAATGTGACAGAAATGCCAAATTTTCGTATTTTCACCTATTTGCACATTTTCGTCAACTACGCTGCTTTCATGCACAAAATACTTCTTATCGCTCATCATCAAAACTCCCTGTAAAATCCAATGTAGAACATTCCGTTAACGGCAATTTTACCGCCCTACCCTCTTGAGCAGACTTATAGATTGCCAAAACAAGTTCTAATGCCCGTTTACCGTCCTCACCGGTAACATAGGGTTCTCTTCCCGTTTTTATTGCATCAATCACATCCGCATATAAGGGCGAGTGACCAAAACCATATACATTAGGTGGGTTTTCATGATAATTTTGTTTAACATATTCAGGGTTGTCCTTGCCGTCTGCAAAAGCCCATTCCTCAATCACATTTACCGATTTGCCACCTGCTTTAACAGTTCCGGTTTGTCCAAATATATATAATGTTTCCTCTAAATTCTTAGGATAGATATTTGTAGTTCCCTCAATAATTCCGTAAGCCCCGTTAGAGAATTTGATTAATGCCACACCTAAATCCTCAGCCTCAATAAAAGGATGAACTAAATTATCGGTATAGGCGAACACTTCAACAACTTCTCCGCCCATCATCCAGCGTAATAAATCAATATTGTGAATGCATTGGTTCATCAATGCTCCGCCATCCTGCGCCCAAGTTCCGCGCCAAGGTGCTTGTACATAATAATCCTGATTGCGATTCCAACGAATATGCGCCGTTCCATGAAGTAATTTACCAAAACGGCCCTCTTCCATGGCCTTACGAATATATTGAATAGATTTATTAAAGCGGTTTTGATGGTTTGCGCAAACCAATACCCCTTTTTCTTTGGCGGCGGCAATAATAGCATCTGCATCCTGAATAGAAAGGGCTATTGGCTTTTCTATAATCACATTACAACCTGCAGCTATGCAATCAAGTGCAATATGAGCATGTTCGCCGCTTTCAGTAGCAATAGCCACCAACTCGGGTTGTTCTTTTAACAACAGCTCTTTATAATCAGTATACTGATGAACGGCGGAAAGACCGAATTTTTCAGCCTTTTCTTCCATCATTTCAGGCACAATATCACACATAGCCACAAAATTAAGGCCATTGTTTTTAGCCGCCTCAATATGATTGGGAGAAATTCGGCCGCAACCAATCAGTGCATATTTCATTTCTAATCACCTTTTAATTAAATTATATTTAAACAACCAGTCGTAGCACTAAAGCTACTGCTATGCAAATAGCTATGTAAAGTATCGACATTATGAAATATTTAAAATAATACTTCCTCATACACGCAAAGGATACAACTATATTCGCTAGACTAAACAATCCATTAATACCGGAAAAAAGTGCAATCGTTACAATAATATCTGCAGTGCATATTTTAGCTATCAGTACCGCAAGTAATGCAAAAATCAACTGAACTATGGTCATGTATAGATTTGTTTTTTGATGACCGATAGTTACTCTCAGATAAGTAATGGCATTATAGCAAAACCAAAATAAAAAGTATGGACACATAATTGCTGCAATTAGACCGGCTTCCTGCCACTGTGAGCCAAGTACAAAACCGAATATATATTCACCGAAAGCCATACAAATAATCATAGAAGTCGGATCGTAGCCATGTCGTTCTGTGAGCCAAGGAGTTGAATCCAGTGGTTGCCTTCCTAAGCCCGCTTGGCCTCCGACTTCATAATTGCTGCAATTAGACCGGCTTCCTGCCACTGTGAGCCAAGTACAAAACCGAATATATATTCACCGAAAGCCATACAAATAATCATAG
>JAZRNX010000108.1:0-17117 GCA_045648365.1 Acutalibacteraceae bacterium | reverse complement strand
AATCAAAAAATGCCATATTAAATTCCTCCACTCACTATAACTCAATAATAATTTCAAACAAAATCGCAATAATTATAATCCAAAACAAGCATCCGCAACCACAGCCTCTTTTTCTGTTACCAGCCATCTCTTATACTTCGGCGCATCGGCAAACATTACGGGAATCGGTATTTTACGCCGCGAAGGTTACACCGTTAAAAACTCTGATTTCTTCAAAATCGGAATTCCCTTTACTTTGGCCGCAATTATCCCCGCATATATTTATTTGTGGGTTATGTATGGAATTTAAATAATATACAGTTAAAAACGGGCGGAATTTTCCGCCCGTTGACTTTTTATATGCATAGTTATATAATTTAATAGTACAGAAGTACGGAAAAGAGGAGATTATTGTGAAGAAAATTTTAGCATTACTTATGGCAATTACCCTTTTATTTTCACTCTGCGCTTGTAAAAAGGATGGAGATGTTCTATCTAACAATGAATCCGATGTAACAGAAACGGTAGAATTTGTTAAGCCCGAAGATTATGCGACTGTTATTGGGCTTAAAATCAATCCCGAATTTGAGCTTTATCTTGATAAGGAAGATAATCTTTTAGCACTTAATGCAGTTAACGAGGACGCTAAAGTTATGGAAAAGGATATTGATTTATCCAAAAAGGATTTGGCTTCCGTAGTTTCCGCTATAATTACAAAGGCCCAGGAAAAAGGGTATGCGACACAAGGCGGATATATGATTTTAAAGATATTGGATTCCAATAAAACGGATGAAACGGCAATACTCAAAAAGGCCTCCGATGCCGCCAAGAAAACCTTTGATGAGCTGCTTATGGATTTTCATATAAAGACCGAAGAAGGCGAGGAAGAGGTTGTTAGCGATATTTCTTCTAAGGAAGAAACCTCTTCCAAAGAGGATACCTCCTCCAAGGAAGAAACCTCTTCAAAGGTGGAGGAGTCCAATAAAACCGATACCTCATCAAAAGAGGAAACCGCCGAAAACAAACCCGCTGCACCCACGGTCCTTAATCCCAAAACCAATATAAAGAAGTTCGAAGAATATGTTGGTAATAAATACAGCGTAGAGGATGATAATCATATAATTGCAGGCGGAATATCCTTTGAGGACGATGTAGCAGTTTTGCTTTCGGCGACCTTTGTATTGGAAGGTTCGGAGCCCGATATTCCTACTAGTAGAACGCCCGTGGTTTACGGCGGCAAAAAATATTACCGTTGTGGCTCGGGATTTTCACCCAGCAGCTATGAGCTCACCGATACGGAAATAATTATAAAAAGCTTTAGTGACGGCTCGACAGTTCTTTCTAAGATGCAGCTTTTATCCGACGGAACATTAAAGGTTACTTATGTGAGCGCAGATGAGGCGTGGAGATTTAAGGTTGGCGATATTCTTTCAATAGAGTGGAATTATTTATCGTAAAGCAAAAACAGAGCGGATTTTTCCGCTCTGTTTTTTATTTTTAATCAATAATGCATTTTACCACGCAGGCGGTAGAGGTTGCAAGTAGGGATAAGAAGAATAATAAAACGCCAAACACAATAGAGCCGATAACGCTAGTTGCGGCAAAGCCTACGCCTAAAAGGATTAAAGAGGCAAGTATGCTGCCGAGTACACCAACTATAAATGCGCCGAGAGCGGAGCCGCGGCAACGGCCGGCTGAGCACTCGCAAGCGGTTAAAGAAGTTGCGAGGGCGATGGCTAAAAATCCAACGGATATACCTAAAGCCACCCAATAAAAAGCGGGGGTCACGGTAATAACCGCTGTAAATAAAAGCACGGCGGCGATAATACCTACTGCTATGCTTACAACTACTGACAAAAGGGTGCAATTACATCTGTTTATAAATTCTGACATTCTTTTCACCTCCGATATCATTATATGTACGGGCTTATGGGTGGGTGAAAGAGCGAAAGTTTTTGAAAAATTTGATGAAAAAGGGTTGACAAAATTTTACAGAAGGCATATAATATCATAAGGTTAGTGATGGCTAACCAATAATTTATACAATACGGTTAGCGTGGGCTAACTTATTTTCGGGCGGTGAAAGTTATGACTCTTATGGATGCTCAAGAGGGCAAAGAATATATAATCAAATCCATAGAGGTAGAAGATGATGAGGAACTTATTTCCTTTTTATTTTCTCTCGGTTGCTATAGCGGTGAGGCCATAACCGTAGTTGCGAAGAAGAAAAACAGTTGTATAGTTTCCATCAAGGATGCAAGATATAATATAGATAAGCAGTTGGCGGAAGCTATAATAATTTAACAATGTAAAACGGTCCTATGGGCTGTTTTCAAATAGGCGGCGGTTAGCGGCCGCTAACTCATATCGGGAGGATATTAATAATGAGAATCGCATTAACGGGCAACCCCAATTCGGGTAAGACAACAATGTACAATGCCCTAACCGGTCGTAACGAAAAGGTTGGTAACTGGGCAGGTGTTACCGTAGACAAAAAGGAACACCCCATTAAAAAGGCCTATGCAGAAACCGAGCAGGTTACTGCCGTTGACCTTCCCGGCGCATATTCAATGTCGCCTTTCACAAGTGAAGAAAGCATCACAAGTTTCTATGTTAAGAATGAAAATCCCGATGTTATCATCAATATCGTGGATGCGGATAATTTAAGCCGTAGTTTGTTTTTTACTACTCAACTTTTAGAACTTGGAATTCCCGTTGTTGTGGCTCTTAATAAGAGTGATATCGGCAAAAAGAAGGGCAATAAAATTGATGCGGATGCCCTTTCCGAAAAACTTGGTTGTCCCGTTGTGAAAACCGTTTCCACTTCGGCCGATGGATTAAAAGTTCTTGTTCAAACGGCTATAGAGCAGGTTGGCAAAGAACAAAACGCGCCCTACATACAAGGGGATATCGACCTATCTGATAAATCGGTAGTTGAAGAAGCCGACCGTAAACGCTTCCAGTTTGTAAACGGAATTGTAAAAGAGGTTGAAACCCGCAAAGTTCTCACAAAGGATAAAAACTTCGGCGATAAAATTGATGCCGTTCTTACAAATAAATGGCTCGGACTTCCGATTTTCGCCGCAGTTATGTTCCTTGTGTTCTATATTTCTCAAAGTACCCTCGGCACCTGGATTGCAGAAGGTTACGAATTCAAAAACGGCACCTTTATTCCGGGACTTGTACCCATTTTGGAAGTTTTTCAAGGATGGGTAGCAGGGCTTCTCGAGAATGCAAATCCTCTTATTTCCTCTATTCTTGTTGATGGTGTAATAGGCGGCGTGGTTGCCGTTGTTGGATTTTTACCGCTTGTTATGGTAATGTATTTCCTAATTGCCCTTTTGGAAGATTGCGGATATATGTCCCGCGCGGCAGTTGTTCTTGACCCCATTTTTAAGAGGGTTGGTCTTTCGGGTAAATCGGTTATTCCTTTTGTTATCACCGTTGGTTGTGCGGTTCCCGGTATTATGGCAAGTCGCACAATCCGTAACGAGCGCGAAAGAAGGGCAACTGCTATGCTTGCTCCCTTTATGCCTTGCGGCGCTAAAATTCCCGTTATTTCTCTCTTCGCCGGTGCGTTTTTCGAGAACGCTTGGTGGGTAAGCGCCCTTATGTATTTTGCGGGTATTGCCCTTATATTCCTTGGTGCGTTGCTTATTAATGCAATTACCGGTTATAAAGCAAGAAAATCCTTCTTTATCATAGAGCTTCCCGAATATAAAGTTCCTTCCTTCTGGGGCGCATTTAAATCTATGTGCTCTCGCGGATGGGCTTATATCGTTAAGGCCGCTACCATCATCCTACTCTGCAACATGGCAGTACAGCTTATGCAGACATTCACTTGGAGCTTTAAGATTGCAGAGAGTGCGGATTCTTCAATTCTCGCCTCTATTGCTTCTCCCTTTGCATATCTGCTTGTGCCTATTGTAGGTGTGCTTTCTTGGCAATTGGCAGCAGCGGCCATCACCGGATTTATTGCAAAGGAAAATGTTGTTGGTACCTTGGCGGTTTGCTTCGTTGGTCTTGATAATCTTATTGATACCGAAGAACTAGCTCTCATGGAAGGCGCAGGTACAGAGGTTGCAGGTATTATGGCGATTACCAAGGTGGCGGCTCTTGCATATCTGATGTTTAACCTCTATACTCCTCCTTGTTTTGCGGCTATCGGCGCTATGAATGCCGAAATGAAGAGTGCAAAATGGCTTTGGGGCGGCATAGGCCTTCAGTTGGCAGTTGGATACACTGTATCGTATTTGGTTTACACCATCGGCACTGTGATTTTAGGTGAAGCTCTTAATATGGGCGCGGCTATAGGCGGTTTTGCGGCCGTAGTTGTTATGATTACGATTGTGATCGCTCTCATTGTAAATACCAATAAAAAGATGAAGGCAGAATATGCTCTCAAAAATGTTGAAACCAAAATTACAAGCAGGAACTGATTTATGGAAAATATTATTGTTGTTTTAATATTACTCGTCATTACGGCGGGAATTATATGGTATCTTGTTCGCACGAAGAAAAGGGGCGAAAAGTGTATTGGTTGCCCCTATGCCAAACAGTGTACAGGCAAGTGCGGCGGTTGTTCTTGCGAATCTGATAACAAGGATTTAAAAAAGTAAATTAATATCAAACGGCGGCAGGGAGAAACAATTCTCTCTGCCGTTGTAGCAATTTAATAAATTTTGTGTTATACTTAATTTAAATGAAATCGAAATACATGGGAAAGGAGAATTCGTTTGCTATGGAACAGTATAATGTAACGGGAATGAGCTGCGCGGCGTGTGGCGCCAGAGTAGAAAAGGCGGTACTGGGCGTAGAAGGTGTGACGGAGTGTTCCGTAAATCTGCTTACAAATTCTATGGCCGTCTATGGAAGTTTCGCGGAAAACGAAATTATTGCCGCTGTTCAAAATGCGGGTTACGGCGCATCTAAAAAGGGAAAAAGTCAAAATGATATAACCGAAAAAAACGAAAACTTTGAGGATAAAGAAACGAAAGTTCTTTTTAAGCGGCTTATCGCTTCACTTATATTCCTTGTTTTACTTATGTATTTATCCATGGGGCATATTATGTGGGGATTTCCCTTGCTGCCATTTTTTAATAATAATCCCATAGCTATCGGGATTATGCAGATGATACTATCCGTCGTGGTAATGGTTATAAATCAGAAATTCTTTATCAACGGCTTTAAGGGTATTATTCACCGCTCTCCAAATATGGATACCTTGGTTTCCCTCGGCTCCGCCGCTTCCTTTATATATAGCGTGTATGGGCTACTTATGATGACGGTGTCCGACTCACCTCATAAATATTTACACGAATTTTATTTTGAATCGGCGGCAATGATACTCGTACTTATAACCCTTGGCAAAATGTTGGAATCACGTTCTAAAGGCAAGACTACCAACGCTTTAAAGGGGCTTATGGCTTTGACGCCCAAAATCGCCATCGTGATTCAAAACGGCAAGGAAATAACTATACCCGCCGCTTCGGTAAAGATAGGGGACATATTTGTTGTTCGCCCCGGTGAAAGAATTCCCGTTGACGGAATTGTGCTTGAAGGCCATAGCGCCGTTGATGAATCGGCACTTACGGGGGAGAGTATTCCTGTGGATAAGATTGAGGGCGATAATGTAAGCGCCGCTACAATAAACCGTTCGGGCTTTATCAAATGTAAAGCCACAAGAATAGGTGAAGACACAACCCTTTCGCAGATAATCAAAATGGTAAGCGATGCGGCAGCCACCAAGGCGCCCATTGCAAAGCTGGCGGATAAGGTTTCGGGTGTATTTGTTCCCATTGTTATTATAGTTGCAGTTATCGTTTTGGTATTGTGGCTCATATCGGGGGCTACTATAGGATTTGCCTTAGCCCGCGCCATTTCGGTATTGGTAATTAGTTGTCCTTGCGCTCTCGGACTTGCAACACCCGTTGCCGTTATGGTAGGTAGCGGTAAGGGTGCCAAAAACGGCATACTTTTTAAAACTGCAACCTCGCTTGAGATGGCAGGAAGGGTGCAGATTATCGCTTTAGATAAGACGGGCACCATCACTAAAGGTGAGCCTGAAGTTACGGATATAATAGGCGATGAAACCCTTTTACAAATAGCGTATAGCATAGAAAAAAAGAGCGAACATCCTCTTGCAAGAGCCATTGTTAAAAAGGGCGAAGAAGAAAATAGTCATCTTTTGGAAACTCTGGACTTTGAGGTGTTTGCAGGCGGCGGAATTATAGGAAAAATCGGCGAAGAACTCGTTTGCGGCGGAAACACGGATTTTGTTAAACAGTATGCGGCAGTTCCAACCGAAATATTGGAAAAGGCCAAAACCTATGCCGTAGACGGCAAAACGGTAATGTTCTTTGCGGCAGGCGGCAAATTCCTTGGAATTATTGCTGTTGCCGATACAATAAAATCGGATAGCGCTGAAGCAATACGGGAACTGAAAGACGCGGGAATTCGCGTCGTTATGCTCACGGGAGATAACAAAATAACCGCTAAGGCAATCGGTAAACAGGTTGGAGTAGACGAGGTTGTTTCTGAGGTTAAACCTGATGAAAAAGAAGCTGTAATTCGCAAACTTCAAAATGAAGGCAAGGTTGCTATGGTGGGCGACGGTATTAACGATGCTCCTGCGCTGACACGAGCCGATATTGGAATTGCCATAGGCGCGGGGACGGATGTGGCTATGGATGCGGCGGATATAGTTCTTGTGAACAGCAAACTTTTCGATGTTGTTGAGGCCATAAGAATCGGCAGGGCAACACTGCGCACCATACGGCAAAATCTCTTTTGGGCATTTATTTATAACGCTATATGTATTCCTGTTGCTGCGGGTGCTTTTGTATGGGCAGGATTAACACTGAATCCTATGATAGCCGCCGCGGCAATGAGCTTATCCAGCTTTTGCGTTGTTACAAATGCGCTAAGATTAAATTTTTGCAATATAAGCTCTGATAAAAAAATCAAGGAAGAAAAGAGAAAAGAGGAAATATTTATGAAAAAAACAATGGTAATCGAAGGTATGATGTGCCCTCACTGTGAGGCAAGGGTAAAGAAGGTTCTTGAGGAAATTGAGGGTGTTACGGAGGCGGTTGTAAGTCATACAGACGGTACTGCTACTATAACGATGGCAAATCCGATTTCAGACGATGTCCTCACTAAAACCATTACCGATAACGGCTACAAGGTGATAAAAATAGATTAAAATAAAAATTAAAAACGGCAGGGAAACAATAGTTTCTCTGCCGTTTTTAAATGAGTCGGTCTGTAAGCCGAGTTCTGTCAAGCACGGTTATCTATCTCGACGCCAAGTCGCCTTGACGCTCCAGCCGCTTTTCGTGGCACATCGGGCAAATGTATAGCCACCCTCAGCGTTGCTCCGAATAGGGTTTACAGGGCCATTGTGTCTCCACAATGCCGGTGAGCTCTTACCTCGCCTTTCCACCCTTACCGTAAAGGCATTGCATAGCAAATTCAAGGGAAATCCCAAGCATTACGGCGGTATATCTCTGTTGCACTTTCCCTAAGGTCACCCTCGGCAGCCGTTAGCTGCTATTCTGCCCTATGGGGCTCGGACTTTCCTCACATTCCAAACGAATGCGCAACCGTGTAACCGACTCACAAAGTCAGTATATCATAAAAAGCTATTTGTGTCAAAGTGGGATTTAAAGAATAGTATAGTTTGGTAGAAAAACTTGAATTTCGGAGGGTTTTTATGGAAAAAACTTTTGAAAAATACTTTTTAGCCGCAAATTCGTGTGAAGGATTTTGCGAACATTTTAACGACTGTTACGATTTTCACGATGGATGGAGAGCGTATATTATAAAAGGCGGTCCCGGTACGGGTAAATCTTCTCTTATGAAATATGTAGCCAAGAAGGCGACAGATAAGGGGTACAAGGTAACATTATGTGTTTGTTCATCAGACCCTTTGTCCCTTGACGGTGTGATTATAGAGGATATAAAAACCGTAATATTAGACGGCACCGCGCCTCATGTTGTAGAACCTAAAAACCCAGGAATTTGCGAAGAAATACTTAATTTGGGCGAGTTCTGGGACGGCGATATTTTAAGACACAATAAAGAGCGGATTTATGAGATTTTAGCTCTTAATAAAGCCCATCATAAATTGGCTTCTCGTTATCTCTTTTCGGCTGGGGAATTGATGAAGGATAATCTGCGACTTTCCCGTGAGTTTACCGATAAAAACAAAATAGATAAATTTGCGAACGGTCTTTGCAAACGGTATATTCCCGTAGGTGAGGGAAAGGAAAAAGAGCAGATAAGATTTATCGGCGGAATTACTCCTATGGGCGTAATTTCCTATCTTAACACCCTAGCAAAAACTTATAAAACCAAGGTGATAATCGAGGATAAATACGGCGGAGCTTCAGGTCTTTTAATGGAGAAGGTACGGGAATATGCCCTTAAAAAAGGACATAGTATTATAACACTTAAAAGTCCGTTTTTACCCTCGCTTTTAACCGACCATATTTTAATTCCAGAGCTTTCTTTGATGTTTGCTACGGAGAACGAATATAACCATATAGATTCGGCCGACAGGCGAATTCACGCCAGAAGATTTACCGATTTATCCCTTAAAAAACAGTATAGAAGCAGAATGAGATTCGGCGATGAAGTAAGCCGTGAACTTTTACTCGGTGCTGTAGGCGCGCTTTCTGATGCAAAGAGAGAACACGACAATCTGGAAAAATACTATATTAAGGCAATGGATTTTGATTCCTTAACAAAATATGCAATGAATATAGCAGAAAAAATTTTGAATCCATAATTAAAAGGGCGGAAAACCGCCCTTTAATACATATATTTATACTACAATTTAGTTGCATTAATAAGCAAATTGTGGTATTATAAGATGAAATACTATAAATTAAGGGGAAAGGAAGATTTTTTATGAGTAATAACCGTCCTATCGGTATTTTCGATTCGGGACTCGGCGGTCTTACTGTGGCCAAAGAAATAATAAAACTTCTACCCAATGAAAATATAGTTTATTTTGGTGATACAGGTCGTGTGCCTTACGGAACGCGAAGTCACGAAACCATTAAAAAATATGCAGCGCAGGATGAAAGATTTTTACTGGCGAAAAATGTTAAGATGATAGTCGCCGCTTGCGGTACCGTTTCATCCCTTGCGGGTGAAAATGAAAAAAATCTTCCCGTTCCCTTTATCGAGGTGGTTTCCCACTCGGTAAAGGCGGCGGTAGAGACTACTAAGAATAAAAAAATCGGTGTACTTGCCACCCCTGCTACCATAAAAAGCGGCGCTCACAAAAAGCAGATACTTGAAATTTTACCTGATGCTTTGGTGGTAGAAAACAGCGCAAATCTTCTTGTCCCCTTGGTTGAGGCAGGTTGGACCGATAGGGAAGACATCGTAGTTAAAGAAACGGTGCGACGATATCTGTCGCCTATGAAGGAAGCGGGAGTTGACACTCTTATTTTAGGTTGCACTCATTTTCCCGTATTAGCCCCCGTGATAAGCGAAATATTGGGGGAGGGCGTTACCCTTATCAATATGGGAAAATCTACGGCTTTGGCGGTAAAAGAAAAGCTTACCGAAACGGGCGCTTTAAAGGGTGATGATACACCTTCCAAAAAAGAGTTTTTCGTAAGCGATAAAACCCAGACCTTTAAGGAAACTGCGGCGGTGCTTTTAGGAGAAAGCGCAGATAAACTTCTTATCGAACAGGTGGATATAAACAAGGTATGACAGAAGGAATAATAAAAATAAAAAGTACCCAGGGACTCGGAAGCGAAAAGGAAAGCATAGAGCTTCAAACCCTCGGTAGCTTTGAAATAAAGGATAAAGCGGTAACTTTAACCTACGATGAAACCGAACTTTTCGGGGCTAAGGTTGAAACCCTTCTTACAGTAAGCGAGGATACCGCCGTTATGGAGAGGAAGGGACAGTATAAATCCCGACTCGTTATAAAAAAGGGTGAGCGGAACAACTGCTTTTATAGTACCCCTCACGGAGAGCTGATGATTGGTATATTCGGCGAAGAAATTAAAAGTAAGCTTACAGAACGGGGCGGAGAAATATTTCTCGGCTACACCCTTGATTCAAATCTTCAACCCATTAGTAAAAATACTGTTGAAATCACAGTCAGAAAGGCAGAAAAATAATGTCAGTTGTAGTAGCAAAAGCAAAGGAAGAAATTAAAAATATAATTTATGGCGCAGTAGAAAAGGGAATAGAGAAGGGCGTTTTCGAAAAAGCGGAAATTCCCGATTTTACTATTGAAGTTCCCGCGAACCGTGAACACGGCGATTATGCTTTAAATGCCGCGCTTGTGTGGGCGAGAGCTTTTAAAAAGGCGCCACGTATGATAGCCGAAGCTCTTATGGAAAATGCAGAGTTTGAAGGCACATATATCGAAAAATATGAAATAGCAGGTCCAGGATTTATTAATCTTTTCCTTTCGGATAAATACTATGCCGACATTGTTCTTGATGTTCTCGATAAAAAGGATGATTACGGCAAGAGTGATTTTGGCTGCGGTAAAAAGGTGCTCGTTGAATTCGTTTCCGCAAATCCCACAGGTCCTATGCATATCGGTAATGCCCGTGGCGGAGCTCTAGGCGACTGCTTAGCCGCCGTAATGGCCGCCGCAGGTTATGAAACCGAGCGAGAATTCTATATTAACGATGCGGGTAACCAGATAAATAAATTCGGTCTTTCACTGGATTTAAGGTATCAGCAGATTTATAAAGAGGGCGTAGAGATGCCCGAGGATTCCTATCACGGCGATGATATAGTGGCTCACGCTAAGGCGTTCTCTGAAATTAACGGCGATAGTTTTATGGATAAAAGTGAGGCTGAAAGAAGAGCCGCTCTCGTGGAATTCGCCCTTCCTAAAAACATTGAAGGTCTTCACGATGACCTTCTTAAATACCGCATTGAGTATGACACTTGGTTTAAGGAAAGCACTCTTCACAAATCGGGCGAAACCGATAGGATTATTAAGCTTCTCAAAGAAAGCGGACATACCTACGAGGAGGAAGGCGCCCTTTGGTTTCGCGCTACCGATTTTGGTTGCGATAAGGATTTCGTTTTAGTTAGAGCTAACGGCGTTCCTACTTATGTAGTGCCTGATATTGCTTATCACTATAATAAACTTGTGGTTAGAGGGTTTGATAAGGCCATTGATATTCTCGGCGCCGACCACCACGGTTATGTACCCCGTCTTAAAGCGGCGCTTACCGCTCTCGGCGTTGATGCTGACCGCCTTGATGTAGTGCTTATGCAGATGGTACGCCTTGTTCGTGACGGCGAGGTTATCAAAGCCTCTAAGCGTTCAGGTAAGGCAATTACTCTTGTTACCCTTCTTGATGAGGTGCCCATTGACGCGGCAAGATTCTTCTTTAATCTTCGTGAGCCCAATAGCCACTTTGATTTTGATTTGGATTTGGCGGTTAGCGAATCTTCAAGCAACCCCGTTTACTATGTTCAGTATGCCTATGCTAGAATTTGCAGTATTATAAGAAATCTTGAGGCGGAAGGCATTAAGATGCGTTCGGTTTCCGCTGAGGAACTAAAACTTTTGGCTCTTCCCGAAGAAAGAGAACTTATTTTACACTTGGCGGCGCTTACTGACGAGATAGTGCAGTCGGCTAAAACTTATGACCCAGCCCGTATGACTCACTATGTTAACGAACTTGCAACCAAGTTCCATAAATTCTATGGCGCTTGTAGGGTTAAGTGTGAGGATGAGGCTCTTTGTCAAGCCCGTCTTAACCTTTCATACGCTGTTTCAGTAGTCATTAAAAATATTCTTACGATGATGAAAATCACCGCTCCCGAAAAGATGTAAAGAAGGTTTTAAAATGATAAGAGATAACCGTAATTTAACAATGTTGATGGACCTATATGAGCTTACAATGGCCAATGGTATTTTTAAAAGTGAATATAAGGATACGATAACCTATTTTGATATGTTCTTCCGCCGTGTTCCCGATGAGGGCGGCTATGCCATTATGGCTGGAATTGAGCAGCTTATCGAGTATTTTAATAATCTTCACTTTGATAAGGATGATATTGAGTATCTTGAAGGTTTAAACCTCTTTTCAGAAGAGTTTATCGACTATCTTCGCGACTTTAAATTTGAGTGCGATGTATGGGCAGTACCCGAAGGCACACCCATCTTTCCCCAAGAGCCTATAGTTACGGTTAAAGGCCCCGCAATTCAGGCAATGATGGTGGAAACAATGGTGCTTTTAACCATTAACCATCAATCCCTTATTGCTACAAAAACCAACCGTATTGTGAGAGCGGCTGGGGGAAGACCTGTACTTGAATTCGGCGCCCGTCGAGCCCAAGGCGCAGACGCGGCTTACTACGGTGCGAGAGCGGCTATAATCGGCGGCTGCACAGGCACATCAGATATTAAAACCGCCAAGGACTTTGGCGTTGCTGCTTCGGGCACTATGGCTCATAGCTGGGTACAGCTTTTTGAGGATGAGTATTCTGCCTTTAAGGCCTATGCAGAAATCTATCCCGATAGTTGTCTTTTACTTATCGATACCTATAATGTTTTAAAATCGGGCGTACCAAATGCTATTAAGGTTTTTGATGAAGTACTAAAACCTTTGGGTAAAAGACCTAAGGGTGTCAGAATTGATAGCGGAGATATAACCTATCTTTCCAATAAAGTTCGCGAAATGCTTGATGCGGCAGGATATGAAGACTGCAAAATCTGTGTTTCTAACTCCCTTGATGAATATCTTATCCGTGATATGATTTTCCAAGGCGCTAAGGTGGATAGCTTTGGTGTTGGTGAGCGTCTTATAACCGCTTCCAGCGAGGCGGTTTTCGGCGGAGTTTATAAACTTGCCGCAGTGGAAAAGGACGGAGAGATAATACCTAAAATCAAGGTTAGCGAAAACACCGCAAAAATCACTATCCCCGGAGTTAAAATTCCGTGGCGACTTTTCGATAGAAAAACAGGCAAGGCAATTGCCGATGTTATAACCTTAAACGATGAAAAAATCGATAGCAGTGAGCCTTATGAAATCTTTGACCCTATTCACACCTGGAAGCGTAAAGTTGTAACCGATTTCGTTGCGGTTAAACTTCAAAAGAAGATTTTCGAAAAGGGCAAACAGGTTTACGAATCCCCAAGCGTTAAGGAAATTTCCGATTACAGAAAAGAGCAGGTTGATGCTCTTTGGGATGAGGTAAAGCGTTTTGAAAAGCCTCATACCTACTATGTGGACCTTTCGGAAAAACTCTGGAATCAAAGAGATTCTTTGCTTAAAGGAATTTCTAAGAAACTTAAATCTTAGCCAAAACATTCAAACCCAAACCAGCCTAAAAGGGTGGTTTAAAGGTATCTTTTGGCTCTTTGTCGCCCATAAGCGACAGCTTTATGTGCTTCGCATCACCAAAATCCACTCATAAAACCGCGCCTTTTAGGTCGCAGAATTTTGTGATGAAAGGATTTTCGGTGTGGCAAGGCACAAAACACAGCAAATCCTGTCGGATTTGCGAGTATTTTAACAAAGCCACAGCGTGAAATCCTTATCCCAAAATCTGATTTGGATTTGAATGTTTTGGCTAGAGGAAGATTATGAAAAGAATAATTGCATTGCTTTTAGCCCTGTCACTCACCCTTTTGGTTGGTTGTGGCGGCAAAAAAGGCAAGAATGATTTTAAAGGCGTAGATGTGGAGTATTACGCTAAGCTCGGCCAGATTCCCGAAAGCGAGGTTAAACTAGGTGACGACGCTGACACTACATACACCGACCTTAAAGATAAATATGAACACAAGGAAACAGATGAGGAAGAATTATTTCACGAGGATACCTTCTGCCTTACATTTACCGAAGGTGAATATACCGTGATATCCGTTCCTACGGTTAACTATTACTATAAAACCGCTGAGAAAGAAAAGGGTATCAGCGCCATAGCAATTTTTGAGAAGGCATACGGTTTCGACCTTGGTACTTTGTATATTGAAATTCAGGATGAAATGGCCAGAAGGGGTTTTGAAGCAGAGCTTAAACAACTTGATAGAAAAGTCGGTTTCTTTATGCCCTATGTGGAAGGTTGCCAATATCTTCAATATGAATTTGATGGCGCGAAGGTAATCTTTGTTTTCCACGAAAACGCCCTTAGCGCAACAGCAATTATAAAATAATAAGAAATATCAGCAAAATATCAGCAGAAGTGAGTTAAAATGTCAGCAGAAGTTAAAATAACCGATAAATTTTTCCCCGTTTTATGCTTGAGGGGATTGGTGGCTTTCCCAGGTATGATGCTTACTTTGGATGTAGGCAGAAAGAAATCGGTGAGAGCTCTTACCACCGCTATGGATACTAACCAGACGGTATATCTCGTAACCCAAAAGGATATTACGGTGGAAAACCCCACCGCACAGGATGTTTACGCCATAGGTTGCGTATGCAAGGTCCGTCAGGTACTTAAAATGAACGACGGGGTTAAAGTTCTTGTTCAAGGACTTTACAGAGCCCGTCACCAAGGACTAAGTGATAACGGTGCTTATTATACCGCTCTTGTGGAAAAGTGTGAGGAAACTCCTATCCGCAACCGTCAGGTTTATAAAGAGTCACTTATCAGAAGAATAAGAATTGAATTCGAAAAGTATGTTAATGTAAATCCTCATATTGCCCCCGATATTATAAGCACGGTGGCAACCAACGAAGATATACCCTATCTTTGCGATTATATCGCCTTTAATATTCCTGCGCCCTTTGATGATAAGCAGTATATTTTAGAGCAGTTAAACCCTATAAATCGGGCTAAAATTCTGCTTGAAATGATAAACAAGGAACGCCAGATTTCTGAAATAGATAACCGAATCGGCGAGAAAACCCGTAAAGGAATTGATGAAAACCAAAAGGAATATTACCTCAAAGAGCAGATGAAGGTAATAAGCGATGAACTTTACGGTGATGATAGCGCCGGTGAGATAGATAATTACTATGAAAGGTTATCATCCCTTGATGCCAAAGATGAGGTTAAGGATAAAATCAAGACCGAAATAGGAAAGCTTGCTAAAATGCCCCAAGGCTCCCACGAAGGCACCGTTCTTCGCGGTTGGCTTGATTTGTGCCTCGAACTTCCTTGGAATAAGCGCAGCAAATCTAAGGTAGATATCAAGAAGGCCGAGAAGATTCTTGACCGTGATTTCTACGGAATGACTAAGGTTAAAGAACGCATAATAGAAATGCTTTCGGTTTACGCGTTATCCCCCGAAATTACGGGACAAATTCTCTGCCTTGCGGGTCCTCCCGGAGTAGGTAAAACCTCTATCGGTAAGACCGTTGCCGAGTGTATGGGAAGAAAGTTCGTCCGCGTTTCCTTGGGCGGCGTTCACGACGAGGCCGAAATCAGAGGACACAGAAAAACCTATGTTGGCTCTATGGCGGGTAAAATTATTAACGCTATAAAGCAAGCGGGTACCAGCGACCCACTTATCCTTCTTGATGAGGTGGATAAGCTTGGTAGCGACTATAAGGGCGACCCCTCTGCCGCTCTTTTAGAGGTTTTAGACCCTGAGCAAAACTGCGCTTTTTGTGATAATTTCCTTGAAATCCCTTATGATTTAAGTAAGGTTGTGTTTATCACTACCGCTAATATGCTCGATACTATTCCAGCCCCCCTTCTTGACCGTATGGAAGTTATTACCCTTGACGGTTATACAAGGGAAGAAAAGTTTAATATTGCTAAAAAGCATTTAGTTGCAAAGCAGCTTTTAAGCCACGCCGTAAATAAGAGCAATTGCCGTATAACCGACGGCGCTTTATATGGAATAATTGATTTCTATACCCGAGAAGCAGGCGTGCGAAAACTTGAAAGAGCTATAGGCTCTCTTGCGGGTAAGGCGGCCAAGGTTATTGCGACGGGCGAAAGCCAAAAGGTTGTTATTAAGGATAGCGACTTAGAAGTTATGCTTGGCAAGAAAAAATATAAACCTGAAGAAATTCTTGAAAGTGACCAAGTTGGTATTATTAACGGCCTTGCCTGGACGGCGGTAGGCGGCGAAATAATGCAGCTTGAGGTTGCCGCAGTAGAGGGTACGGGTAAAATTGAGCTTACGGGCTCTCTTGGTGAAGTTATGAAGGAATCTGCCGCGGCGGCGGTTACCTTCGTCAGAGCAAACGCAGAAAAATACGGCATTGACCCCATGTTTTACAAGAATAAAGATATTCATATTCACGCTACCGAGGCCGCAGTTAAAAAGGACGGCCCTTCGGCTGGTGTGACTATAACGGTAGCCCTTATTTCCGCACTTACGGGAAGGGAAATCAAGCGCGACATCGCTATGACGGGCGAGGTTACTATAAGAGGCAGAGTTTTAGCCATCGGCGGACTCAAAGAGAAGGCAATGGCGGCTCACCGCGGCGGCGTAAAGACCGTATTTATTCCTAAGGATAATATCCCCGATATCGAAGAGGTTGATATAAGGGTAAGGGAAAATCTTAGATTTATTCCCGTGTCCTTTGTTACCGAAATAATTGATAAGGCCTTGGTTTCGCACATTGAGGATGAAGTAATTACGGCCATCCCCGAAAACAAGGTGGCAAGAATAAGCCAGTAGGTGTTTTTATGAATTTTAATAATGCGGTCTTTGAGGCGGCTTTTGGAACACTCGAACAGTTAAAGCCTTCGGATTCGCCAGAAGTTTGCTTTTCGGGACGCTCTAATGTGGGAAAATCCTCGCTTATAAACAAAGTCCTCGGCAGAAAGTCGTTAGCGCGTGTAAGTTCTACCCCAGGTAAAACCGTTACCATAAACTTTTATAAGGTGGGGGCTCTGCGCCTTGTTGACCTGCCAGGCTATGGCTACGCAAAGGTGCCTTTTAAAGAGAAGGATAGATGGTCTACCCTTATGGAAGGTTATTTTGGTACGGGCAGAGATATTAAGCTTTGTCTGCAACTAATTGATATGCGCCATAAACCGACGGATTTTGATATTTCAATGCTAGAGTTTTTGCAGTATAACGAAATTCCCTATGCTATAATTCTTTATCTGGAGTCGCTGGTTCCGATGTACGAAGAGGCGATCGCCGCCGCGGAGACCGAGGCGGAAAAAGCGGAAATGCAGGCGGAACTGAACCAGATGAAGGCGTTTCTGGAGAGCTACCAGAAAAA
>JAZRNX010000107.1:0-18471 GCA_045648365.1 Acutalibacteraceae bacterium | reverse complement strand
AGCCAGATCCGCTTCCCGTATTTTTCCTGCCGTTTCCGCAGCAACTTTCGTCTGAATGCGTACCAAAGCCGCCCTCTGATTTACCTTTTCCAATACTTCTTCATACGAAAGTTCCAGTTCTTCCGCCAGAAAATGGGCGGTTTTTTCTTTTTCCTTTATCTGCACAGGGATCACACGATAATTTTAGCCCTTATTTTAACTGTTCTCGGCGTTTGCGTTTTATACCTTGGCGGCAACGGGCTTATAAATCTCTATTTAAAGGGCGAAGGAAGCGCCGAGGATATTTCCTCTGCCTTTACATACTCGAAAGATTATCTTAACATTATGCTGGTAGGTTTCCTGCCTTTTGCCCTTTCCCAGTGCTTTGGAAGTACACTCCGCGAATCTGACCATCCCGTTATTCCTATGGTGGCGGGAATTATAGCGGTTATTGTTAATCTCGTGGGCAACTATATTCTTATTTTCGGTCATTTCGGCGCTCCCCGTTTGGGTATTAGCGGCGCGGCTATCGCCACCGTTCTTTCACGATATGTTGAACTTATTGTGGTTGCTGTTTGGACAGTTATCAAAAGGGTGGAAAATCCCTTTATTGTGGGTGCTTTCAGAAGTTTGTATGTACCATTCGACCTTGTGGGTAAAATCGCCCGAAAGGGTCTTCCCCTTCTTCTTAACGAAGCCCTTTGGTCTATGGGTATGGCCACCCTCGCTCAGTGCTACTCCGAGAGGGGTATTGATGTGGTTAGCGCCACAAGTATAAGTCAGACCTTCTTTAACCTGTTCGGCGTTTGTTTCCTAGCCATCGGCGTTGCCGTAGGCATAATTTTGGGACAAATGCTTGGCGCAGGCAAAACCGAGGAGGCCTTGGATGCAAGTTATAAGCTAATCGCCTTTTCGGTGCTTGTCGGCATAATTACAGGGGCTTTATATGCTCTTGCCGCCGAATTCATTCCTTCATTCTATAATGTGAATGACAATGTGCGCCGCATCGCCACCGTTTTAATGCAGATTTCCGCCCTTGTTTTCCCTCTCGATGCCTTTGCTCACGCTTCATATTTCACCCTTCGTTCAGGAGGCAAGTCCTTTATTACATTTATTTTTGACAGCGGTTTTGTATGGCTTATAAGCGTACCCACCGCCTTCGTATTAAGCCGTTATACCGCCCTTCCCATCGCGTCCCTTTTCGCTATATGTAACGGACTTAATATTTTAAAATGCATAGCAGGTTTTATATTCGTTAAAAGCGGTATTTGGGTTAAAAATATTGTTAATTGACAACACCGTTATTTAATGTTATATTTAATATATTAATATTTTACGAAAGGCGGTAAAACAATGGTTAATGAAACAAATGAATCTCCTTTGACTATAGATTTTAAATCATTGTTAAAAGAATTAACACACCGTTGGGTTGTTGTCGTTGCTATTTTTCTTGTATGTCTTCTAGCCGCGTTTATTTACGGTCAGTTTATTTCTACACCAAAATACACCTCTTCCGCTTCCATTTATGCGGTAAAGCAAGGCGAGGTAACAAATATAACCACCAGTGAAATTAACATCTCCACTCATATTACTAAAGACTGTTGCGAACTTATTCTGTCTCGCAATGTTTTAGAGGATGTTATTTCAAATCTAAAACTTGATACTACCTACGAAGGCCTTAAATCAAAAATATCTGTAACAAACAGTGAAGAAACCCGATTTATCAATGTTAAAGTTACCGCTGATGACCCTGAAACCGCGCGCCGTATCGCTGATGATATTTGCGTTGTTGCTAAGGAAAAAATCATAGAGATTATCGGTGTCGACTGGGTTAAAATAGCTAACAAAGCGAGTATGCCCACCTCACCTTCATCACCCTCTGTGGCAACCTTCCTTATCTACGGATTCCTTGGCGCCATTATTTTATCCGCAGGATTCATTGTCTTATCCGCCTACAGTAACGATAAGATAACCTGTTCCGATGATGTCGAACAGTATATTGGAATCTGCGTTCTCGCTACCATACCCTATAACCGTAACAAAACTAAATCTTATTACTCGAAAAAGCGGTGATTAATATGGAAAATGAAGTTTTAAATAAGAATTCATATAGTGAACTTTCTCCTACCAAGAAAAAAGTTTCCTTTAATACCGCATCATCAAAAGATTATGTTTCCAATGAGGCTTTTAAAACCCTCCGTACCAATCTTCTTTTTAGCGGTAATGATATTAAAACCATTCTTTTAACAAGTGCTAACGAAAACGAGGGAAAATCCACCGTTTCTACAGAACTTTCTAAAAGTTTGGCCGAGGCAGGTAAAAAAACCTTGTTTATCGATGCCGATATGAGAAAATCGGTTATTCTCAAAAATAGTGATTCCGTTAAAGGTTTGTCCGAGCTTTTGTTAGGAATGTGCAAAGCAGAAGATGTTATTTACAACACCCAGAACGAAACCTTTGATGTTATGTTTTCGGGTCATTTTCCTCCCAATCCGGTAGAAATTTTGGGAAGTGAAAGATTCGGCGCTCTTTTAGAGGATCTAAAGAAAAAGTACGATTATATCATTATTGATACTCCTCCCGTTGGCGTTGTAATTGATGCTGCAGTTATCGCCTCATCTTGCGACGGCGCTATTATTGTAATGGCTCACAGAAAAACCAAACGCAAGGATGCAAAAGAAGCCACAGAGCAAATCAAGAGAAGCGGTTGCAAGATTTTAGGCGCCGTTATTAACGAAGTTGAAAAGTCTGTCGGCTCGTACGCAACTAAATACTATAAAGCTAAACAATATGTTTAATTTTAAAGACGGTCTGCTTTGGCAAACCGTCTTTTTATGGATAATTGTTTTTTTAAAATGTAAAGTCGCAATTTTCATGTTTTTAAAAAATGTAAAGTCAAATACATTGATTTTAATGAAAATTGGGTATATAATAATAGCATATTAATTATTGGAGGAATTTTTGTGAAATTCATTAAAGTAAATTCTTACGAAGAATTAAGCGCAAAGGCTGCAGAAATCATCGGCAATGTTGTTAAAAATAACCCTAAGTGCGTTTTAGGTCTTGCCACAGGCTCTTCCCCTGTCGGCACTTATAAAAAACTTATTGAAGCCAATAAAAAGGGCGAACTCGATTTTTCTACCGTTACTTCAGTTAACCTTGACGAATATGTAGGTCTCACCCCTGATAACGACCAGAGCTACCGCTATTTTATGCAGGATAATCTTTTTAATCATATAAATATCAAGCCTGAAAACACCTATGTTCCCGACGGTTGCGCTAAGGATACCGCAGAGGAATGCCGCGCATACGACGAGAATATCGAGCGCCTCGGCGGAATTGATATTCAGCTTTTAGGTATCGGTCTTGACGGTCACATCGGATTTAACGAGCCTGATAAGGTGTTCATCAAACCCACCCACGAAGTAGAGCTTCACCCCTCCACCATCGAGGCAAACGCCAGATTTTTCGAGGATGAATCAATGGTACCCCGTAAGGCAGTTACAATGGGTATGGGCGCAATTATGGGCGCTAAAAAGGTGCTTCTTATCGCTAACGGCAAAGGCAAAGAGGATATAGTTAATAAATCCTTCTTCGGCGATATCACCCCCGAAGTTCCCGCATCTATCCTTCAGCTCCACCCCGACCTTACTGTTATTTATTCTGAAAACTAAAGATTATATAAAAACATTATAAAAAACGGAGTGCAGAATTTTCTGCGCTCCGTTTGTTTTTATTTATAGTTCCCCGTTTTCTATTGCTGTTATAAGGTCGATTCTGGTTTGATGGCGACCACCTTCAAACTCGGCGCCTAAAAACTCATCCACCAAGGTTTCAGCGGTTTTTATATCCACAACTCTCGCGCCGAAGGCTAAGATATTTGCGTTGTTATGCTGTCTTGTAAGTCTGGCAGAATAGGGGTCAGAGCAAACGGCGGCGCGGATTCCCTTAACCTTATTTGCTGCAAGGGAAATGCCTATTCCAGTTCCGCAGATAAGAATCCCTAAATCACATTCGCCGTTTACAATGGCGTCAGCTACTATTTTACCAAAACGTGGGTAATCGCAACTATCTGTGCTATCGGTACCGTAATTTACTACCTCATAGCCCTTATCCTCAATATATTTCTTTATGTGGTTTTTCATTTCCACTGCAGAGTGGTCATTACCAATAGCGATTTTCATAATTTTATCTCCTTACAATTTTTGTATATTCTTTTCGTTAAAACCGAATAATTTATCGGCAAACCAGACCTCTTTTACCTTAAAGCATTTGCCGTTTAAATAGTTTAAAATTCCGCCGTCGGTATCAAAGCAGAACCGCAAACTATATGAATATAAAGCCTGTTTATCGAAACCCAGTTTCTTATCCTCCGAAAGTTTACCGTATTTGCCATCACCTAAAAGGGCGTGACCGATAGAGGCCATGTGGGCTCTGATTTGGTGGGTTCTGCCCGTCAGCAGTTCAATTTCCAAAAGGGAAAGGTTGTTTTTAGAGGCGAGAACCTTATATCTCGTTCTTATAGTAAGGTTATTATCGGTCTTTTTATTAGATAAATATACCTTATTTTTACTCTCGTTCTTTTCGAGATAGCCCTCCAAGGTGGCGGTTTTCTCTTTCGGTACACCGTGGACTACGGCAAGATACCGCTTATCTATCTCCCTCTCCTTAATTTTTTCGCAGAGAATTCTAAGGGCCTCCGCATTTTTGGCGGCGATTACTATTCCGCCTGTGTTTCTGTCGATTCGGTTAGCAAGAGAAGGCTTGAAGCTATTTTCGGCCTTGGGGTCATACTCGCCCTTATCATAAAGATAATGCTGGATTCTACCTATAAGGGTATCTCTATATTCCTTTTCATCGGGGTGAACAATAATTCCTTGAGGTTTATCCACAAGGATAATATTTTCATCTTCATAAACTATATTAAGTTTTGCGGGGGAGCTTAAAAAATCGTATTTAGGCGCTACCGAAACGAAAAACTCATCGTTTATATAGGCATCAACTATATCTCCTATACTCAGACGGGTGCTGATTTCCGCTCTTTTCCCGTTCACCTTAATTCTTTTGGTGCGGATATATTTATACATAAGCCCCAAAGGCAGAGTGGGACACGCCTTTGATATAAACTTATCAAGGCGCTGATTGGCATCATTCTTCTCTACCGTAAAACTTTTCATTATCTTCACCAAGTAAAAAATGGATATCGCTAAATCACAGATTTAACGATATCCATTATATTATTATAAGCAAATAAAGTCAAGTTTTAGGCGATATATCTCTTGATTTGGGGAGTTTTGAAAACGAGGGCAGTGGCAAGGGCGGTAATAACCATTTCGGGAAGCATGTAAGCTCCGTTATAGCAGAAGGAATACCACCAAGCGTTATCCCATTCGCACCAGATATCAAAGATAAGTCCACCCGTAATAAAATGACATACAAATCTTAAAAAAACTGCAAGGCAAACGCCTAAAACTATACCTACCGTTCCCTTTTTTCTGAATATACCCGCAAAGCCGAGAACAGTATAGGCAAGGATATAGTCAATAAGAAATGTGGCAATAAGGCTTGTGGGGGTAAGTCCCCAGCTCATAACCTCAGCAAAACTAAGGCCCATCTGAATTAAAGAATAAACAAAGGTGGCGATAAAACCCCATTTGGTACCGAGCATTAATACCATCATAGCAACAGGCACCATACTCATAATAGTAACACCGCCGCCAAGTGGCATTTCGATGGGCTTAAACATACTAAGTACTGTACCGAGGGCAATAAATATTGCCGAAAGGCAGATTTTAAGGGTTGTGTTTTTTGCGTTTTTCATAATTTTCCTCTTTTCCTTCGGGGGAGTAAGGTTTGTTACCGCCGTATGCCTTTATTTTAACCAAAATTTAGTTAAAACAAAAGCCGCAGGCGGTAACCTGCGGCAAAATTTTGCATATTGCAATTTTTCCTACGGCGGCATTATCCGCATCAGGTTACCGGTCGAAGCATAGCCAGAATTTCTGGCGCCTTCCTCTCAGCCGAATTTCATTCAGCTCCCGAAAATTTATTTTGTTTGATACTATTTTAGCACTAAATTTTCATTTGTCAAGAATTATCTTTATCATCAAATGCCGAAAGGTCAATTTTAAAACCGCCTTCAAATTTTTCTTTTTTACCTATTTCAAAATGAGCGGCGTCGCTTATAGAAGGAATATCATCGAGAATATGGGGTTTTTCTTCTTCCGCCTTCTTTTCTTTCATATATTCCCGCGCCACCTCGGAAAGTTCCTCTTTATGCCACTTTTGTATAAGCTCTTCGCCCTCGGGATATTCATTGATTTGAGGGCGCTTTTTAAAGTAAATCGTGCAACCTATAAAATAAATTAAGAATATAAGCCATGCGCCAATAGATATTTCGGCACCAAGGTGAAGAGTCGGAGTTTCATAGTCAAAACGGATGGTGCTATCACCCTTATCCACCTTGACTGCCATAAACCCGTTCATAACCTTTTCAATATCTGCATTTTGACCGTTAACCGTAGCAGACCAACCCTCATCAAAGGGTACAGAGAAAAACACTAAAGAGGTGGTATCTCTCTTAACCTTTGCCGTAAATCCCTTATTGTCTACCGAAAATTCATAGGCAGAGGTTGAAGCCAGTTTGTCACTGTCAATAGCCATCTGCTCATCGGTTACAGCAAGGGAGATTGGCTCTTTGGTTTCCTCTTCGTCAGGAGTAGATACCGTACCATCGACAATCACGCTATCCACATACGCGGTTGAGTCGGCCACGGGGTCAAAGCCTGAATATTCGGGAGGCTCACTAACGGTAGGCTCTTTCCACAAATCGCTGATATTCTTTAAAATCCCATCGTATTTGGCTATCTGTTCGTCAGTGAGCACAATGGATTTTAGCATCATACGGGTTTTCGTGATATCGTCATAGGACTTAAAGGTTTCCTCGTCCATATAATACTCATAAGAAAATCCGTAAGGAATATAGTTCTTATTTTCATAAACATAGTATCCGCTTTTGGTATCAAGATACTTGTATCCCGCCATCAATGTTTCGCCGTTTTCATCAATAAAACTATCGTCGCAAGTGGCGTTTATAAGGTATTTTACCGAGAAAAGATTTCGAAGGGCCGCATATTTTACATCAGGGCGACTTGCCACATCTCTTTCTATTCCGATACTGCTGTAAAATTCCATAAGTGAGCCGGGCACTACCGAATGAAAGGCATTTATTGAAGAATATCCAAGGTACATAGCCGTATTATCCATACCGTTATAAACATCAATACGGAAATTGCTATCGTCTCCTAAATCAAGGTCACCTTCAATAAGGCGGCCTATGACAACCTCATCTATTTTATGGGAATGCTGTCTACCCGTATAGATATAAACATTGCCGTAAATCACCGATATTATAAGAACACAAACTACAGCAGATTTTATAAAGGCCTCTCTATTTTTCTTTAAAAGACGAAGTAATAAGTATGCGATAACAAGGGATATAACCGCTATTGCAACCGCAACGAAAAATCTGGCTTTATAGGTAAAACTTTCGCTATTAGTGTAAAGACCGTAAACAATTTCACCCTTATCGTTTTTTCTCGGGAAGAAGCCGATAACAAAAGCGAAGGCAAGGGTAATTGAAGCCGTCCATCTGAAGCCCGATTTGATTTCGGGGGCTCTATCCTCAAAGAGCATAGCAGAGGCCAGACACATCATAAGAACAGGCATATAAAACCAACGGGCATAATATGCCGAATTAAAGGCGTAAAAGGCGCTGTTTAAAATCGGTACCATAGCGCAAAGCGCGCAAATACATATCATACGCTTGAGCCAATGACCTTTTTTGCCAATTAAAAATCCGCTGACGCCTATCATACTAAACAGTGGGAGCCAACCGCCCAAGGAAGACCATTTTACATTGGCTTCGGGGAAGAATACAGGTCGGGCGGGAATATCGGGCGGGAAGAAGAAACACTGAAGGACATTGAGATATATCTGCTCTTTGCCGTAGGTTATAGCGCTCCAACCGAGGAGGGTATCAGAAAGACGGGAGTTTGAAAGTATAGCGGAAATAGAGGGGAGCAGTAAAACCGCCGCCATTAATACGCCTAAAACTGCCTCGAAAATTAAAACGAGGAAGCGGCTAAAAGGCACTTTTATCGCCTTGCTGAATATCCTTACAAAGAAATAGAGGGCGGTAAATACCACCATACCGAAAAAGAAGAAATAGTTAACGAGGCAGGTGGCAAAAACCGCAAGAGCAAACACACCTCGGCGGTTTTCGGTTATAAGCAGCTCTAAACCTAAAAGCAAAAGCGGGAAGAAAACCAATGCTTCATGGAAATGGTTAAAGAAGATATTATAAACTGAAAATCCCGAAAATGCATACATAAGTCCCCCAAGGGAAGCAAACATAGGATTTTTCACAAATCTGCGGATATATAAATATGCCGTAAAAGCCGAAAAAGCGAATTTTAAAATCAAAAGAGGGGCTAAAAGGTAAGGAACAAAATTATTAGGGAAAAGAAGGGTGAGCCAGAAAAACGGACTACCAAGAAGATAAAAGGAATACGAGCCTATGAAATTAGCACCCAAATCAGTATTCCAGTTCCAACCTGTGTTTCCCGATTTTATTGACTCGTGGGCAAGTTGATAGAATGGGATTTGCTGGGCGTTATAATCCCCGTAAAATACAAAATATCCGCCATCGGAAATAATATAGGGCAAAAACATAAGAATGGCGGCGGCAAGAGCCACTAGAAAAGTAAAAAATCCTTTTTCTTTCTGAGGTTTTAAAGAAATCATCTTATTATAAGAAAAATTCATCCTTACCCTCCTCTTTTTTGAAAAATATATTTTAACTTATTGATATTATACCAAAAACTGCTATAATATTCAATAGTACGAATAGTTAGTTTTGTGAGCGGTAGGAAAAATTTTTATTTTTAACATAGTATTAATAATTTTGTAGTAAAATTTGGTAAAATAGGTAAGTATATATATTAGAATACCGAAACAAGAAAGGCGGAAAGCATTTGCTACAGCTTAAAAACATTATTAAGGATTACCCTGCGGGTGACGGCGCGGTTCACGCCCTTCGCGGTATCGACCTTAATTTCAGAAGCAGTGAGTTTGTATCCATTTTAGGCCCATCGGGTTGCGGTAAAACCACTATGCTTAATATTATCGGCGGATTGGATAAATACACGCAAGGCGACCTTATTATAAACGGTCGCTCTACCAAGGAATTCGGCGATAGGGATTGGGACTCTTACCGCAATCACTCGGTAGGATTTGTTTTCCAGAGTTATAACCTTATTCCTCATCAGTCGGTTTTGCAGAATGTGGAACTTGCCCTTAGCTTATCGGGTGTTTCTAAAGCCGAGCGCAGAAAAAGAGCAAAAGAGGCGCTTTGCGAGGTAGGACTTTCTGAGCAAATCAATAAAAAACCCGGTGAAATGTCGGGCGGTCAGATGCAGAGAGTGGCAATAGCCCGCGCCATTGTAAATAATCCCGATATTATCCTTGCCGATGAGCCAACGGGTGCACTTGATACCGAAACCAGCGTTCAGGTTATGGATATTTTAAAGGAAATCTCCAAAGACAGACTTGTTATTATGGTTACCCATAACCCCGACCTTGCCGAAAAATATTCCACCCGAATTGTGCGTATGCTCGACGGTGAGATAACCGAGGATTCTATGCCCCTTACCGATAAGGAAATAGCGGTAGAGGAAGAAAAAGCGGCGGCAAAAACCGAGAATGACAAGAAGGCGAAAAAGCCTTCTATGTCCATCTTTACCTCTTTTGCCCTCTCCCTTAAAAACTTGGTTTCTAAAAAGGGAAGAACGCTCCTTACCTCTTTTGCAGGTAGTATCGGTATTATAGGTATCGCCCTTATTTACGCAGTATCTCAAGGCACCACCGCATATATCGACGCGGTGCAAGAAGATACTCTCGCTTCCTACCCTCTGACCATTGAAGAACAACACACCGATATTAACTCCCTATTCACCGCATTTTTAGGTCAGGCCGAGTCAAATGGTGAGCACGAAAATGATGCAGTTTACCAAAAAGCGCTTATGTATGAACTGGTAAACGCCCTTAACTCCACTAAGGTTAACGAAAATGACCTTAATGCCTTCAAAACCTTTATCGAAAATGAAATGAAGGATAAAGAGAGTGAGTTATACTCTGCCCTTACAGGCGTTCAGTATACCTACAACACAGATATGCTTGTATACACCGAAAATATTGACGGCACCATAATCGAATCCGATACCTCAAAGCTTTTGCAAGAGCTTTTAATCGAATATATGGGTATGGATTTATCACCCATGATGTCTATGAGTACCATGAGTCCCTCCTCGCCTATGATGTCGCAAGGTGCGGTTTTATGGCAGGAAATGCTTTCAGGCGAGGGTGGTAACACCGTGAACGAGGTGCTTAAAAAGCAGTATGATGTAGTTTACGGCAAATGGCCCTCCCGCTATAATGAAATCATTTTGGTTGTTGATGAAAACAACGAAATTGACGATATGACCCTTTATGCATTAGGTCTTAAATCCAAGGAGGATATGGACGCTTTAGCCGAGGCCGCATTTAATAAAACCAATATCGAAATTGAGGAAACCAAATGGTCCTATGAGGAAATCTGCGATATGGATTTCAAGGTGGTTTTCCCCTCAAATTGCTATACCTATGATGAAACTACCGATACCTTCCAAGACCTTAGAAACACACAGGCGGGTATGAAATACCTTTATGATAACGGCGTTTCTTTGAAGGTTACGGGAATTATAAGACCTCGCGAGGAAGCCGTTTCTACAATGCTTACAGGCACCATCGGTTACACCCATCTGCTGACCCGTCATATAATCGAAAACTCCAAGGATTCCGCCGCCGTTAAGGCGCAACTTGAAAATACACACACCGATATTTTCACAGGGCTTCCCTTTAAAGAAAATACCGGTAATCTCACCGATGATGAGAAGGCAACAGAATTTAAAAAGTATATAAAAGAACTCGGTAACAAATCCAAAGCCGAGGCCTATATCAAAATGATGAGTATTCCATCAAAGAAGGAAACAGAAACTGCGGTAAACGGTATGCTTAAAGGTATGAAACGCGCCGATATGGAGGCCGCCTTATCCACAGCCTTAGGTCAGCAAATGTCAATGTCGGAAAGCGAGATTAAGAAATATCTTAAGTCCCTAACCGATGAGGATTTAGAGGAAATCTTCACGGGGATGATGACCGAACACTACAAAATGCAGTATGCCGAAGGGGTGAAAGCCCAGTTGTCCGCCCTTACGGAAGAGCAGCTCATAATGGGTCTTAACACCACCCTTCCCGCCCTTTCTAAAGAGCGTCTTGTAGAACTTTATGACGGGGTTTTAGAGTTCTCTGATTCCACCTACGAGGGCAATTTAGAAAAACTCGGCTATGTTGATTTAGAAACCCCCGCCACCGTTAACCTCTACGCCGCCACCTTTGAGGATAAGGATGTTATCGAAGAAGTAATCGCCGAATATAACAAAGATAAAGAGGAAATGAAGAAAATCACCTATACCGATTATGTAGGACTTATGATGTCGTCAGTCACCACCATAATTAACGCCATAACCTATGTGCTTATCGCCTTTGTTGCGGTATCCCTTATCGTTTCCTCAATAATGATAGGCGTTATCACCCTTATTTCTGTTCAGGAAAGAACAAAGGAAATCGGTATCCTCAGAGCCATCGGCGCATCAAAGAAAAATGTTTCCAGTATGTTTAATGCCGAAACGGTTATGATTGGCTTCGCCGCTGGACTTACGGGCGTCCTCGTAACCTATCTTTTGTGCATACCCATAAACGCAATTCTCAATTACTTTACGGGTATCGCAAATCTTAAAGCAGTTCTGCCTTTACCCGTAGCCCTTATCCTTATTGCCATAAGCGTAATTTTAACCCTATTTGCAGGAATAATCCCCTCGCGTAGCGCCGCCAAAAAAGACCCCGTAGTAGCATTAAGAAGCGAATAAAAACCCTTATAATATCAAAAGGAACGGCCGCAGTGCCGTTCCTTTTTTAGTTAAGAGTTAAGAACTATGAGCGGCTTTGCCGCGTTATGATTTGCCTATGGCAAAACTATTGTGTCGGCTTTGCCGACGATATAAATTTGTTCGCAAGGCGAACACCGAAACTATTCGCTTTGCGAATATCATAACGTTCGGCGTAGCCGAATTCATAACTTATAACTCATAACTAAAAACAGGCAGTTCGCAGGTCACATCCACTCGTCGAGAAAGCGCAGAGACCGTTCCCTACTATATATTGTGTAATATAAAAATCTCCACCGTCAGTTTGTTACGAATTTGTAAATTTTACCAAGTTTCATTGACGGTTGTTGATAAAATATGTATAATATAAATACAAAGACAAAAAGGGGGGTGCGTTAATAAGCGTAAGTTAATATTTTGTTAATCAAACATAGAAAGAAAAACAATATAATAGAAAGGGATGTATAAGCTTTTATGAAAAAAATTTTGTCCGTATTATTAATCGTTTCACTTTTGATTTTACCCATCAAAACCTTTGCGGCTACCGATACACCGTCTGAAATTTCAGATACATCCTTTGATATTGTATCTGAAAATGAGAATACAAGTGTAAGATCCGCCGCGGAAGGAATAACCAGCGGCTATATTTATAATATAAAAAATGTTAATAGCGGCAAGTATCTTAACGTCCATAACGGTGTCGACGCCGATGGTACCAACGTATATCAATGGACCAAAGACGGCTCCGCAGAACAAAACTTCAAGGTGGTTTATTCGTCGGCTACCGATTCATATAAATTTTATGCTATGTGTAGTTCGAGCGGTAATAACCGAGTTGTAGACATACTGAATAATGGCAACCCTCTCGCCAGCGGTCAAAACGTTAATTTATGGAACGAAGAGGCGGCTCTGGCTCAACAATTTATCATCATACCGCTCGGTCAAGGCCAATACAGAATAGCTTGTAAATACAACACAGGTTTATACTTCACCTCTTATGGCACCGCTAACGGCTCATCAGGTGGCACCTCGTCAACCTCTTCGGGAAATGTTTTTATTTCCGGTTACGTAGGCAATACAACTCAACATTGGATTTTCGAGCCGGTAGGACCCGCGCCTACTGCTCAACCGCGGGGCAATCTGGAAAGCGTGGACTCAACGGGAGTTACCGGATGGGTATGGAACAATGGCTCGCCGGATAGTCCTGTTGAAGTTCATATATACGTTACGGATAACTATGGAAACCAATACGTTTATACCACCATCGCCAATATTTATAGGCAAGACCTTTATAATGCGGGTTACGGCAACGGTTGTCACGGTTTCCATTGCCCTATAGATTGGACCGCGCGAATACCGCGAACGTATACTATCAGGGTTTACGGAATCGGAGGCGGCAATCCGGAAATCGGCAATTCGCCTCAAAACTTCACCGTTAGAGAATGCTTTGGCTCGGTAGATGGCTTCACCACCATAGGACTGTACGGATGGGTTTGGAAGCCCGATGCTCCCCAATCCGCCATTACCGTTCACCTTTATGTAAACCGTATGAACGGCGAGCAAGTGGGGGTTTATGTCGTAACCGCTAATGAATACCGCTCCGATGTTCAGGCAGCGGGGTACGGAACGGGTAATTACGGATTCTCCGTCGGACTTGATTATGCCTCCTTCCCGGAAGAACAGTTGAGGGTAACCGCCTATGCCGTAGATGGCTCCAACTACAATAACTCCTTCTGGTCGGGGATATACGATAACCGAAGACCGATAAATATAATTGGTATGTTAGATGATGACGGCAACAAATTTTATACTGCATACAACACAACAAATGTAACCACTTGGTGCCAAAACATAGGTTGCACTGCAGTTAATAAGTTTTCAGGTGCGCAAAAAAATGCCATAATAAATCGAATAAAAGAAGCTTCATTTTGTGTTGTGGATAGTCACGGATTAAAAGACACTATTTTTTGTTACTTAAATGGTGTCGCACAAGCGAATGATTTAAAATCCAGTGATATATATGCCTTGTCGGACGGTTATTTCAACGGGACAAGATGTGTTTTAGTTGCCGCTTGCAAATGTGGTCAAGGCGGGGCGGGAAGCCCCGAAAATATTGTTAATAGACTCCATCAAAAAGGCGTTGAAACGGTAGTTGGATTTCAAACTACAATAGGGTTTGATACAATCTCCGACAACCCCACCCATGAGGACTATGGAAAAATGGATAACACTTGTGGTTATCCTTTGTGGGGCAGAACTTTTATAGAAGCTTTAGGTAATGGAAGCACAGTGCAAAACGCTTGTAATTTAGCATTAAATGCAGTCAAAGAAAAGCATGGCAACGAAGATTTATGGGGTTTGGATAGTGTGTATATCGCAGGAAATGCAAATCAAATAGTTAAGCATTGATGAAAGGAGTAAGTTTATGAAAAAAACTCTTGTTATTATATTTAGTATAATATTATGTATCGCACTCGCGGGTGCGGCGGTTGCTTTAGGCGGAGAAGGCGGTATCATTAAAAAAGATGAGCCCGTTTCCCAAACAGAAAACGAAGCTCAAAGTTCCGCACAAAAAGAAGAAAAACTTGAGCAAACCGTAACTTTGTCCGCCGAAGATAAAGCGCTAAAAGCCGAAATCGCCAAAATAAGCGATACAACAGTTGATTTTAGAGTAAACAAAGTACAAAAATTCGAGAATGAAAGTTATAGCTTAACCTATAAAGAAATTGACCCGCTTTTCACCGGAAAAGGAGAAGAAAAATTGATTTATACAGGTAAAACAGCAGATGGTTACGATGTATCTTTTAAATACAATGTCAATAATGGAAAGATATTTGTAGCCAAATGGGATTTGCCCAAAACCGAAAAAGAATCTGCAAGTATTTCTATGAGCGAAGCGGAAAATATCGCTCGGAAATATGCCGCTGAATACTGCGACCTTAACGTTTATTCACTTTCTTATGCAAAGGAACGAACAAATGAGTATGTTTTCGTGTTCACTAAATTTATTGATGGGTACAAAACCAAAGACCAACTTGATGTGGAATTGAATTTTAATGGTGATATTATTTTTTTAAGAAACAACACAAATATATTTGGCGATGCGAACATTTGTATTGATGAAAAAGTGCTAATATCAAAATTAGAAATCAGGTTAAACACAATGTACCCAAATAATAAAGGATACAAAATAGAAAATAAATTCATCAATATGGATAACGGCACTCCGATTATGCAGTATAATGTAATTGTAGAACAGGAAGAGTATGTTCAAAGCATTGTTTTCACTATCCCCATCGAATAATTTATTTAATCCATCCGCCTGAAGCACTGACGAAAGGAGCAAATTTATGAAAAAAACTCTTGTTATTATATTTAGTATAATTTTATGTATCGCAATTGCGGGTGCGGCGGTTGCTTTAGGCGGCGAAGGCGGTATTATTAAAAAAGAGGAACAAAAAACCGAAGAAACCGAAACCTTATCCGCCGAGGATAAAGCGTTAAAAGCCGAAATCGCTAAAATCAGCGATACAAAGGTTGATTTTCGCGCAAATAAAAATCAGAAGTTTATTGACAAAGAATACAAATTAAAATACGCAGGTTTAGGTGCACGAATAGGCGGCACCCTTCTTGAAAACACCGAAAGTTCTCGAATCACCTATGCTTTAGATAACGAAAATTATTTTGTTTACGATGTTAATTCAGGCAATTTAGTTACTGCTTCTATAAAATCCAATGCAATGAACAAAACAGATGGCAGCATAACAGAATCACAAGCCGAAAATGTAGCAAAAAAATATTTGACCGGAAATTTCAACGCTGAAGAGTACACATTGGATTCAATTTACTGCAACGAGCAATTTGGATATTTTATATATTATTCAAAACACATTTGCGGATATAAAACATCAGACGGCATTACTTTTAGAGTGGATTTTGATGGTAATATATTTTTTATAAATGTTTCAACCGGAATGTTCGACGAATTTGATATAGAAAGCATTGATGAAACAAAATTATTAGAAGCTCTTGAAGCAAAGATTGGAAAAGACATGGAATACACCATCGACAATCAAAGAATCGTTGTAGAAGACGGAAAAGTAATGATGGAATATGGTGTTTCCCCAGCAAATAGCCGCGGTTTTATTTGTTTAATCCCCATTGAATAATTAAATTTACCATCCGCTTGAAGCAGATATAACTCATAACTAAAAACGGTGTGCAGATTTTCTGCACACCGTTTGTTTATGCTTTTTTCTTAATTATTTCAGGTAACTGGGCGATGATTATGGCGGCGAAAACAAGGGCGCAACCGACAAACTCTCTGCCAGAAAGTATGTCCCCCGCGATTACCCAACCGCCGAGAGCGGCAAAAACGCTCTCTAAACTCATTGAAATGGATGCCACGGCCGGCTCGGCATAGCGTTGACCTACAATTTGAAGTGTATAGGCAACACCGCTTGACATTATACCAAGATAGGCAATCTGCGGTGCGGCGGCAAGGATATTTTCTACTGCGAAGCCGCCTTTTTCAAATATAAGGGAAAGGATTAGCGATATTATTCCGCAAACCATAAACTGCATAAGGGAAAGCCGCGCACCATCTACTTTATCGCCTATGCTATCCACCGTAATAATATGGAAGGTGAAGCAGAAGGCGCAGCAGAGCATCAAAATATCTCCAAGGTAAATTCCCGAAAAGCCCTCTGACATACAAAGGAAATATGTACCTATAAGGGCGACCGCTACGCCGCCCCAGATAATAGGCGATGCTTTTTTCTTAAAAAAGAGGGCAACAACGGGCACTAAAACCACGTAAATCGCCGTTAAAAATCCGCCTCTTGCCGATGCGGCTACCCCTTCGGGATAGACGGTCAGTCCCGCTTGTTGAAAATTAACCGAAACCGTCAACAGAACTCCGCAAATAAGACCGCCTATAAGGGTGATTTTGCGTTCTTCTCGGTTTTCGGGGATTAGTTTTTCTTTGGTTTTTAAGCCTTTGAGCCATATAAACACCAAAAGAAAGGCAGCGCCCAAAAATGACCTTAAGCAGTTAAAGGCAAAGGGCGGAATATGGGCGGCGGCATCGCTTTGGGCAACAAAGGCAAGTCCCCAGATAAGCGCCGCAAGGCAGAGAATAGCACTGCCTTTAAGATTATTTCTTTTCATTTTCTAATTTCTCTTTTCGCATTGTAAGTGAAATTCGGTTTTTGCTTATATCGGTATCTAAAACCCAAACCGTTACCACATCGCCAACCTTCAAAGCCTCGCTTGGATGCTTTATAAAGCGATTTGTAATCTGGGAAATATGAACGAGGCCATCCTGATGAACACCAATATCTATAAACGCGCCGAAATCTATAACATTTCGTACTGTTCCCGTAAGCTCCATACCACGCTTTAAATCCTCGATGGACATAACATCGTGGCGCAAAAGGGGTGGAGGCAGTTCGTCACGGGGGTCGCGGCCGGGTTTAGAAAGCTCGGAAATTATATCTTTAAGGGTGGGAACACCTATTTCTAGGCGTTTTGCAACATTTTCTTCACCCAAAGTTTCTACCCTACTGACAAGTTCCTTAACACTTCCGTTTTTAACGTCCTCATCCGTATATCCGCAAAGGGTTAAAAGGGCTTTTGCAGCCTTATAACTTTCAGGGTGAACTGCGGTATTATCGAGGACATTTTTTCCGTCCGTAATTCTTAAAAATCCTGCGCACTGCTCGAATGCCTTAGGGCCAAGTTTTGACACCTTTTTAAGTTCTCCGCTCTCAGTAAACACGCCGTTTTCTTCGCGGTAAGCCACGATATTTTTAGCGACTGCGCCCGAAATTCCTGCAACTCTGGATAAAAGTTGAACAGAGGCGGTATTAAGGTCAACGCCTACGGAGTTTACGCAGGTTTCTACAACGCCGTCAAGAGCGCTCGCCAGTTCCTTTTCGGGCATATCGTGTTGATATTGTCCGACACCGATGGCCTTGGGGTCTATTTTAACAAGTTCGGCTAGAGGGTCCTGCATTCTTCGCGCAATGGAAACGGCACTACGAAGGGAAACATCATATTCCGGAAATTCCTCTGCCGCAAGTTTAGATGCAGAGTAAACACTGGCTCCCGCCTCGCTTACCACCATATAGGAAACGCCCGTATTTAGTTCTTTAATAACCTCAGCGGCAAAAACCTCGGTTTCGTGACTCGCGGTACCGTTGCCGATAGCAAAGGTGCGAACATCATATTTTTTAACGAAATTTTTAATAACCGCCTTGGCTTCCTCAATTTTATTGTGTGGCGGCGCGGGGTAGATAACGCCTGTATCCAAAACCTTGCCCGTTCCGTCTACCACCGCAACCTTGCAACCCGTTCTGTAACCAGGGTCAAGACCTATGGTAACGCTGTTTTTAACGGGGGGTTGCATTAAAAGTTGGCGAAGATTGGTTGAGAAAACCTTAATGGC
>JAZRNX010000106.1:0-3637 GCA_045648365.1 Acutalibacteraceae bacterium | reverse complement strand
ACGACATGGCTACGATCCGACTTCTACGACAGGCAGACAGAAAACTTTAAACGGCTTACGAAAAATATAGATCTGACCGAAATACCCATTATTCACATTGGCCGTTCTATCATTCTTGTTCATCACGAAAAACCCGCTTTTGTAAACGGGGTAAGACACGGTATTTGTATGTATGGCTTTTCGGGCAGCCTGCCCGAACCCACAGGTCTTCGCAAAATAAAGCGAAACCTTCTTCTGAAAAGAAAGGGTATTAGCCAGAGCATTCTTTCAAACGACCTTAAACTCAAAACCGCATTTGCTCTATATAGCGAGGTTATAAGTGTTAAAAAAGTTAATAAGGGTGAGTTTGTGGGTTACGGCGCAGACTTCGTTGCAAATGAGAATATGACTGTTGCCACCCTCGCCATCGGTTATTTTGACGGAATGAGCAAAAAACTTAAAAGCGTTATGATAAACGATAAAAAATGTGAAATTATCGGCGAAATTTGTATGGATATGACGGCCGTTCGTGTTCCTGATACCGTAAAATGCGGTGACACGGCAGAAATTTTCGGCGATAAAATCAGCATCCACACTGCAGCCAACAACTTAGGTGTAAACGCCTATAAGGTTTTCACATCTGTTTCACACCGAGTTCCGAGAACTTATAGATGAGAGGTTTTTATGAATTTTGATATTCTCATTATAGGCACCGATGCCAACGCCTATTATATGGCAAGATGCTTCCACGAACTATACGGTAAAAAGGCAACTCTCCTTGGCAAATCTCCCCTTCCTTACACCGCCTTTACCGATATTTTAAATCTTAAATACGATGAAGGCATCTGGAGTGAAGATGGCTTTTTAAACGCCCTTTATGAACATAAGAAAAAAATCGGTGATAAGAAGGTATTGCTTATCAGTTCCAATGAGACCTATGCAGGTTTTATTGCCAAAAATAAAGATAAACTCAATACCATCGGATATGTTTTCAACTATCCCGATTCCCAGCTTATCAATTCGTTCATGTATAAGGATGCTTTTTATAAGACCTATGAAAACAACATTCTTGATTTGCCGAAAACTGTTTATTACGACTGTAAACAAAAGGGCAAGATACCCGAAGGTTTCACCTGCCCCGTTATTTTAAAGCCCAGCAATGTTATTCTTTATAATCATCTTTCCTTTGAGGGCAAGAATAAAATTTACAAAATTGAGGACCGAGAAGAACTTGAAACCACCATAAATAAAATTGTGGATGGCGGTTATGATGATACACTTATCATTCAGGATTTTATTCCGGGAGATGACAGTTGCCTTTTTGATGCCGTTGCCTATGCAGACAGTAATAAAAAAGTAACTATGCTTTCCTTTGCTCAGATCGGACTTCAAGAGCACTCTAAAAATATGGTGGGTAATGCCGCCGTGCTTATAAACGGGTATAATCAGTTTGGCGGCACCGAAGAGATTTGCGAAAGGCTTAAGAGTTTTCTGGAATCCGTAGGTTATCAGGGCTTTGCGGAATTTGACCTTAAATACGATAAACGGGACCAAAAGTTCAAAGTGCTTGAAATTAACGCCCGACAAGGTCGCAGCAGTTATTATATTTGTCCCTTAGGTTTTAACCCGATTAAACTTTTGGTGGAGGACCTCATTGAAAACAAAGAGAATGAATTTACTCTGTTAAAAGAAGAAATGCTCCTTTCTTTCGTACCAAAAGGAATTGTTAAAAAATATGTTGTAAACGAGGAATATAGAAAAAAAGCCCTTTCTCTTTGGAAAAAAGGCCACGAAAATCCTCTTTCTTATAAAAACGATAAAAATTTCAAGCGCCGCCTATATTTACTTAAAAAGGCAATGCGCTACTTTAAGGAATATAAAAACGGTTACTGGAAGGTTGATTAATTAATGTGCGGATTTATAGGTTTTACAGATGAGCGCACCGCCAAGGAAAAGCAGATTATAGCCAAAAAAATGGCTGACCGCATAATCCATAGAGGTCCCGATAGTGAAGGTTACTTTACCGATAGCAAAGTAGCCCTTGGTTTTCGCCGCCTTTCTATTGTGGATTTGGCAGGCGGCGACCAACCTATTTTCAACGAAGATGAAAGCAAGGTTATCGTTTTTAACGGCGAAATATACAATCACAAAGAACTCCGTGCGGACCTTGAAACCAAAGGTCATATTTTCAAGACCAATGCAGATACCGAAGCAATTCTCCACGGATTTGAGGAATACGGAAAAGATTTATTTCCAAAACTTCGCGGTATGTTTGCCTTTGTTATATATGATAAAGTAACCGGTGAACTTACAGGCGCCCGTGACCCCTTTGGCATTAAACCCTTCTACTATTACAAGAAGGATGATAAGTTTATGTTCGGCTCTGAAATCAAGGGTTTTCTCGACCATCCTGATTTTATAAAGCAGGTTAATAAAAATGCGCTTAAAATGTACCTTGTTTTTCAATATTCCGTGTTTAAAGAAACCTTCTTTAAGAATGTATATAAATTAACCCCCGGTCACTATTTCACCTATAAAGACGGCCAGTTTAATACTGCGCCCTATTTTGAGATTAAATACGAAAAAGAAGAAAAATCTTATGCCGAGTATAAAGCGCTTATTAAAGATGCTCTGGAAAACTCAGTTAAGTATCACCAAATAACCGCCGATGTTGAGGTTGGCTCTTACCTTTCAGGCGGCGTTGATTCTTCCTATGTTGTAAGCGTTGCCAAGCCCGATAAAACCTTTACGGTTGGCTTCGATGTCAAGGGCTTTGATGAAACTAAAATGGCCCATGATTTTTCAAACTTAATGGGTATTAAAAACTTTGGGAAATACATTTCTAAAGAGGAGTTTTTTGCAGCACTCCCAAGAGTGCAATATCATACTGATGAGCCAGAGGCAAACCTATCTGCCGTTCCCCTTTTATTCCTTTCTAAACTTGCAAGGGAAAGGGTTAAGGTTGTGCTTTCGGGCGAAGGCAGCGACGAAATGTTCGGTGGATACAATGAGTATCCCGAAACCCTAGGCGTTAAAATTTATCTTTTACTGCCCGAATTTTTGAGAAAAGCTATGGCGCGTATTGCTAAAAAGCTTCCCCACTTCCCAGGTAAAAACACTATCATTAAATATAGCAAACCCTTCTGCGAAAGATATCTTGGTCACGCGCAGATTATGGATGAAGATGAGGCAAACCAAATCCTTTGCGATGAACTTAAGGATAATATGACTACCACAGAGGTTCTTGCCCCCTACTATGAAAAGGTTAAGGACAAGGACGATGTTCTTAAAAAGATGTATATCGATATGCATTTCTGGTTACCTCAGGATATACTTCTTAAAGCCGATAAAATGACTATGGCAAACTCCATAGAACTCCGCGTTCCCTTCCTTGATAAAGAGGTTTGGAATGTAGCAAGAAAAGTACCTACAAAGTATCTTGTAAAAGGTATGAAAACCAAGGCAATTTTCCGTGATATTGAAGTCGGATCGTAGCCATGTCCTTCTGTGAGCCAAAGAGTTGAATCCAGTGGTTGTCTTCCTAAGACCCGCTTGGCCTCCGACTTCCTTGATAAAGAGGTTTGGAATGTAGCAAGAAAAGTACCTACAAAGTATCTTGTAAAAGGTATGAAAACCAAGGCAATTTTCCGTGATATTG
>JAZRNX010000105.1:0-5189 GCA_045648365.1 Acutalibacteraceae bacterium | reverse complement strand
CCCTTTGCCTCGGGACCATAGGATAGACAGGTGTGTCCCTGTCCCACTTCGTATAACGGGAAATAACAACTGTTTACCGCGGCAGAAATAACCTTACGCTCGGTGTTTGGTTTATCGCCCCAGTTAAGAGGACAAGCAGATAAACACTTTATATAAGCCGTTCCGTCATGTTTAGCATAATACTGTGCTTTGGCCGCTTTTTTAATAAAATCGTTGGGATCACTTTCGGCGGCAGTAGCAACGTAAGGCATACCCGTAGCCGCCATAATGCGCGGCATATCCTTATTGAAAAAACTTTTTCCCCACTGGTTATTTCCAAGGTGCGAGGTGGCACTTTTAGCACCCATAGGAGTTGAATAGGATAACTGGTAACCCGTATTCATATAGCCGCCGTTATCATACTCGAAAAGAATAACAGGATCGTTTCTAAGGGCAGTACCCAAAGCCGAGCCCATACCGATATCCATACCGCCGTCACCGCTGACCATAATAAATGTGATATCACCCTCGGGCAGCTCACCGCGTTCCTGCATTTTGTGATACATTATAGAAAGTCCCGCTAAAGTTGCGGCACCGTTTTGAAACAAGTTATGCACATAGGGCACTTTAAATGCGGTCTTTGGATAACCTGTTGTGACAACCATACCACAGCCCGTCTGGAACAGTAAAACCACATTGCCCTCAATTCCCCTGAGAAGCAGGTTGACATTGACAGGAATACCACAGCCGGGGCAAGCACCGTGACCCGGGGCCAATCGCTTAGGTCTTGCTGTGGTATCACGAACCGTGCCGCCCTTGACGGTTACTTTACCGTTTTCTTCAGCACAAGAGATAAGAACAGGGAATTCGCTGTTTGTAATAGGCTTAAAGTATGGTTTAGGCTGGAAATCCTTATCCCCCGGATAGATGCCGACATAATCAAAATCGGGGGTATTCTCCTCATAACAAGAATTTAATAGGTCTATTGCATCCTGCTCGAAAAAGTCACGACCGCCAAGACCGTATATACGGCTGATAACTTTAGGGGTCAGTCCCTTTTGTTGCAATGCCGCACGTATCTCTAAGGACATATTACCGCCGTTTGCACCGTAGCTATCTTGTCGGTCGGCTACGAGAATTGTATTTGCATTTTTGCACAGATTGGAGATTTGCTCTGATGGAAAAGGACGAAGAACACCGAGAGTAAACACACCTACTTTTTTGCCTTCGTTTCTGAGTTTATCTACAGCCGCTTTAGCAGTAAGGTAAGCAGAGCCTAATACAAATAGTAAAATTTCCGCATCATCGGTCTTGTACGATTTTACTTCATTCAGTTTTCTGCCCGATAGTTTTTCATATTCGGCAAATATTTCGGGGATTACAGTGCGTGCCTTTTCCATTGCTAAATGGAGCTGATATTTGTTGTTCATCAAATCAGGCTCGTTCATATATGAGCCGATAGTGATAGGTTGCTCGGGATTTAACGAAGTGTTATCGGTACTTATAGGCCCGATAAAATTTTGCACAGTTTCGTCAGCGTCAAACACATAGCAGTTTCGCTTTTGATGGCTTGTGAAGAAACCGTCAAATCCAACAATAACGGGCAGTCTTAATTTTTCCGCAATTTTAATAGCACAAATATTACAGTCATACACCTCTTGCGGTGAATCCGCAAACAAAATTACCCAACCTGTATTAAGGGTATACATTATATCACTGTGGTCACCTTTTATCGAAAGAGGTCCCGACACGGTACGACAGGCAATATTCAGCACCATAGGAAGCCGTGTACCTGATTGTACAGGCAGTTGCTCAAGTGCATATAAAAGTCCGTTTGCAGAGGTTGCGTTAAAAACTCTGCCGCCGCCTGTGGACGCTCCGTAGCATATACCCGCGGCACTGTGTTCGCCCTCAGCAGGTATTAAAGCAATAGAATGCTCACCGTCTGCACCCATTTGATCTAAATATTCTGCTATCTGTGTAGACGGAGTAATGGGATAATACCCCATTACGTGATAATTTATCTGCTTTGCGGCATAAGCTGCAAGTTCGTTACCGCTTTCGAATAGTAATTTTTGCTTTGCTGTTTCCATTTTACATAAGACCTCCGTCAACACGTTTTTCATCTAAATAAGATTCACTCGTTACCCAAGGGTCAGCACCTGCAGGCTCAAAATCAAGACTATCTGTTATGAGGTCTTTATTTCGAACAAACCATTTTTTATCGGGATGCTCACTTTCTTTGCCCACAACCAGAGCTTCCGTTGGGCATACATCAACACATCTCAAACACCCTTTGCAATGATGATAGTCAAGTCCTCTGTTCATCATAGTAGGTTTACCTTTGTATTCGCCCTTTGTAAACTGAAACACCATATCGGGACAGGTGCTATCACAAAGACCGCAATGGATACATTTTTCAGGTAGAAACAAGGGTATAAACCCTTCTCTTGAGGGTGACAAATCGTTAGATACAGTACTTCCAAAATGCGGATTAGCACCACCAAGCGGTGCGTTTTCATAACCCCATTTACTGCGAATTTCTCTATATTCTACCTTTTCAAAACATCTGTCGGATGAAAAGGTTTGACTTGTCACATTATTAAATCCCAATTCAATTCCTTTTAGGTTGTTTTCAAGCATTGTGGGATATTTTTTGCCCAGTGTGTCAGTAACTAACTCTTTCACCGCTTCCATGGGAATAAAGCCCGATGCTTTTGCAACAGCACCTAACATAACCATATTAATTCGGCTTTTGCTCTCAAGCGCCAATTCCAAAGCGTTCACACAACATACCGTTCCTGCATATAGACGAAGGTCTTCACGAATTTGATTAGGAGACACATCGGTGTTGACCACCAAAGTGCAATTCTCATCTACACCTGCGGTGACAGGAAGAGTTTTTGACAGTGCGTGGTGGAACAACACCAAAAGATGAGGACGTTCGATAGGACTGTTATGCAAAATATCATGCTCGGGCGCACTCCATCGCACATAGGATTTGACAGGGGAACCTCGCTTTTCAGAACCGTAGCTTGAAAACGCTGCCGCATTAAGCCCTAAATAAGCGGCGCCGAGTTCACCAAGCAGTTTTCCGCAAAGATTAGCGCCGAGTCCGCCGATGCTTTCAAGCCTCATTTCATAACAACCGTTTTCATTAATCATGGGCAGACTAACCGTATATGTTTGACAATCTTTATAAATTTCAGATTTGTTTGCCATACTACTCTCCTTGTGATTTTTTATTATTATTTACACTATAACCGGTCAATATGTGAAGTTGGCAAGTATATGGTTTAAGAAAAGTGATAAAATATAATTACAATTATTTTTTGGAGGAACAACGATGAAACGTGATGAAATGCCGGTAGGCTTTTCGATGGCTTTGGCTCAAAATCCTGAGGCTATGCAGAAATTTGCAATGATGAGTGAAGACAAAAAGAAGCAAATAATAGACGGGACACATTCGATTAAATCAAAACAAGAAATGCACGAATATGTGAATAAGCTCAACAATATTTAAAACTACAGACTTGCCTCGTCTGTGGTTTTAATGTATGGCTTAATTATATTCAAATTCAAAACTTGCTTTATCGGTGGTGAATTCACACAAGACGTTGCCTCTATGCGAAAAACTATAATATGCTTCGCAAGATGCGCTTTCGTGTATTGTTCTGCACATATCACCATTTGTGGGAGCTGCCAGCGGTTGTGCATTCTTTCTTAATAACTTGGCAGTAAACTCAAAGTTTCCTTGCTTTATCGTAACAGTATTTTTGTCAACTTGTTTTATCTTGGCACCAAGATATGTGGCAATTCTATATTCCTTTCCATCAAGCAGAACAACGCCGATAATACCCGTAAAATGAATTTCTAAAAAGGGTATGTCCGCTACTGATAGCATCAGTGAGTTATTATCAAAACAACACTGCGTCCAAATATACTTTTTGGGGAAAGAACGACCACGGTCACCTTCGATATATCCCTTACCATTTTCAAATTTATAAAGTTGATCATTCACTTTAATCTCACCGTTGATTTTATGACACATACTGTATACGCTATGTCTGCACTGCATAAACGGAACAAACTTAAACGGTCCCATAATATCATAACGAATAGGGGTTAGTTGTTCAAAACAAAGCTTGCCTGTAAGCATTAATCCATTATCTTTAAAATCGAGAATTATTCCTTTGTGAGAGAATACGCAATTACCTATTTTTACATAAAACGGATTTTTCTGATACTCCAGTTTGTCAAAGGGTATGCTTAACGCCTTGTCATCGGTTATAATCTGTAATGAAGTAGATTTTTTATCATTACTGTAATGATATGCAGGTATAAACGCTATTGTTTTGTCAGCGGTACTGCATTTAAAGTACCAACCTTTAAAATATCCTATATTATTCAACCTTGCTTTCGTAAAGAAATAGTTACACTTATAGAATTTCCTATCAACTCTCAAAAGATACCGATTTAACACATAAAATAATTATAGTGCTTTTCGGTTGAATTTTAAGATCATATGTTGTATAATATATTAAATGCTATGAGGAAAGGAGAAAAAGTTTATGAAGGATTTTGAGATTTTAAATCGTGATACAGTTGTTGCTGCTTGGAACGATATCGAGCTTAAGGTTTTGAATAATGATTTGTTAATGAAAAATCATGTATTATATATATGGATTGAGTAATTGTTTTATTTCCTATAATGTTTTGGAGATTTTCCATAAGTTTTTTTATAAATACGGCTGAAATAATTATAATCCGAAAAACCCACACTGTACGCTATTTTTGAAATAGGCAAATCGGTGGTTTTAAGCAATTTTTTAGCCCTGTGCATTCTTCGGCGCAAAATATATTTGGAAATACCCATTTTAAGTTCGCTTTTAAAGATTTCGTAAAGTTTAGTTCTTCCTGTGTTTAACACTTCGCACAATTGCTCAACGCTTATATCGTCGCCTAAATGGTTCTCTATGTAGTTTTTTGCAGCTTCAAATATCTTATCGTTTTCCGGTGTGATAAGTTCTTTATAAATGATATATGAAGTGCAGGCTTCCATAATTTTTGCGGCGGCGTGTATTTGTTCTTCGGTTCGGTATGGAATATCTTTAATACTTGCGTTTAGGATTTTACTATCAAGGTTGTATTTTTCTTGCCAATAATCTATTTTATTATATAAATTGCTTTTATCGGGGTTATCGGTTATT
>JAZRNX010000104.1:0-16419 GCA_045648365.1 Acutalibacteraceae bacterium | reverse complement strand
ATTTTATGAAAAGAGGTAAAAATTATGGCATGTAAAGGTGCTAAACACGCCAAGGCATTAGCCGAGGCTTCAAGGGCTGCTGTTGGTCCTAAAACAAAAACAGCCGAGGAGGCAGTTCCCGTAGAAAGATTGTTGTTCGGTGTGGATTCCGAAATCCAAGCGAATGACATTCTTCAAAACAATATTTCAATGTTTGAATGGGTAGTTCGCAATAAAATTCATCCCAACTTTTGGGGCAGAAATCTTTTGGGTGAAAACGCATTAACCAAGGATGAGATTGAATTTATTCATTCTAAGGGTTGTAAGGTTGCCGCTGTTTATAACGATTCAGGTGAAAAGCAGACCGAAGAACAAGGCAAGTCTGCAGGAGAAATTGCAGTAGCATTAGCCTTTGATTTAGAAATCCCTCAAGGCAGTGCACTGTTCCTTGACATTGGCGAAGAATCTGCAAGTAAGGATTATTTGAAAGGCTTTGCAGAAGAACTTATTGAGTCGGGTTATACCCCTGCATTTAAGGCCAACACGGATGCTCAGTTTAATTTCGACCGTGAGTTTAGTAGAGGACTTCAAACTGACCGTGAGATTTTCGAGCAGTGTCTTGTATGGGCAGTGTCTCCTACACTCTTAGAATATGACAGTATGACTACAACTCACCTAATTCATCCCGATAACTGGATGCCTTATGCACCATCAGGTATTAAGCGTAAGGATATAGCTGTTTGGCAGTACGGTAAAGACTGTCACCCTATTGAGGATGATAAAGGCATAGAAACCGCATTCAATATTAACCTTGTAAGAAATGAAAAGATTATCATTGAAAAAATGTTTTAAATAAAGTATAATAAGGAGGAAAAAAGAATGTCATATGTAAATTCAGTTACTGTATATCCAAGCAGTGCAACCATTACAAAAGGAAAATGGTATTATGGAGCATACGCTAGTATATCTTCAAACTGCCCTGAATGTGCAGAGGTAGAATGGTATAGTAATAGTCCGTCGATTGCAAGCGTAAATAAAACTACAGGATATATTTACGGTGTAAATACAGGTACAACAAGAATTTATGCTATAGCTAAGGATGACGATAGTAAAAAAGATTATATTGAGGTAACTGTAACCGCGCCTGTATCGGTAACAGGGGTAAGCGTTTGTCCTACATCAAAGACGATGGATGTTGGATGTACAGATTATTTATATGAAACAATTTATCCGTCAAACGCTACAAACCAAACAGTTACTTGGTGCAGTAGTGACGATAGCGTTGCAGAGGTTAATACCTACACTGGTTTTGTCCGTGCTAAAAAAGCAGGTATTGTAACAATTACTGCAACTACTGCTGATGGTGGATATTCTGATAGTTGTGAAGTTTGGGTACACGGCAAAACACCAGTGTTCTTAATTCATGGTAGAACAAGTAACTCAACGGATGTATGGGGTGTGAATAATAATATACCCAGTGGTAAAAATGACCATATTAGACCAGATATAAATGCTACATCTTGGAATGGTTTAAAATATATAGATGTTGACTCTCAAGCATTAGGCACATTCGAACAAAATAAGGGTAATAGCGATACTGATTACCCTTGCAATTTAGGTAATAAATTGTTAGATGCAGGGTATAAGAAAAATGTAAACTTATTTGCTTTCAACTATCCAAACGAGGATGCTGTAAAATATTCCGCTCAAAAGTTTGGGGCATATATAATCAATTTAATTTCGTATGTTAGAACGTCGGGTAGCAATGAAATGAAAGCTTGTTTTTATGCATCAAGAAGTGATTATGATAATAAAAATCATAAAATTAATATTGTTGGTCACAGTATGGGTGGTTTAGTTGCGAGATATTACATTGAAAATATGAATCAAGATATTTATGTAGATAAACTTATAACTATTTGCACACCTCATTGGGGAAGCGGATATGCGGAAGCATCAAACATTATTGGCATACCGCATGTGCTTTGTGACCACGATTTGGCTAGAAATAGTGCTATGTATGGTGGGGAACTGTCTCTATCCCTAGATTGTCAAGCAGGACTAGATATGTTGCCTTGTTATATTGGTAATTATAGTTTAACAAACGAATTATTATATAATAAACAGCGTTCTACAAAATATTATGCTATTGCTGGTATAGATTACAATGCTGATACAAAAGACTTGAATGATTATGCTTTTGAGATGTCTTCAAACTATACCACATATCAACAGATAACCAACTTTTTAAACAACAAAAATTTATACAAATCTCAAGAAGGCATTGATATTAAAGAAGTTGGAGATAATCTTGTTGGATTTTTAAGTCAAATTGGATGGACCGAAGATGGAAACACTTCGCCTAACAAAAGAATCCAAATGGAAAAGATTTATATTGATGTTGACACTGACGGTGGCAATTCTCTTCTTGATAGGTTACATAGTAAGGCACCTCATAGAACTTGTATCGTACAAAAAGTATGTAGCTATTTAGATGAATAAAGGAGAAATATATGAAATCAAGTAAAAATCAACAGAAAAAATTCTTAAAAAAAGTGCTTATAATTACAACTTTACCACAGATTTTACTTTTAACAATGATTTTATTTAAACCGATAGGCTCTATAGCGTTAGAAACGGATAATTTAAAAATAACAGGGTTCTTATTTGTTATTTATTATGTTGTTTTTTCTATAATAATCGGAATTAAATCAAAAAAATATAGCAATAGAATCATAACATCAATTGCACAGTTTTTTTTATTGAATTTTTATCAAGGGATATTATTCATGATTGTATTGAAGTTATTTGAGGTGTTTTCATTCTTTCGAGATGCTATGGGTTTAAGTATAATTGTATTAGCATATTTCGCACTTGTAATTATTTCTATTTTGATTTTTTCAATAACTTGCTTTTTCACAAATTTCATTATAAAAAAGAAAAATATCATTGATGAAAATAGTGAAAAAAGGGAATGGTAATATTTAACTTGATTTTATATTTTGAAAACACCGAGGAACACATAGGACACTATGAATGGTTAAAAATCTCTCTTTCATTTGTTTTTAGATTGTCCCCTGTTTATGTAAGTTGGGTTGGTGATAATCAAAATACTACACCAACACCTCGCATTCAAATGGAAAAAATTTTCGTTGATGTTGATACTGATGGTTGCAATGGTGGAGGAATTTTTGTTGTAGAAATTCTGCCTGATGGAAGTAACATATTCCACTCGAAAGTTAATCACCGCCAGCCAATATGTGCTAAGGTGATAGAATATTTGGAGGATTAATTATGAAAAATAGGTTTTCAAATCATTATAGTATATATAAAATTTGCTATATTATAAGTGTTGCTATAGTGGCAGGCATATTTTTATCTACTTACTTTTCAGAATTGTTTGAGATCGGTATTTTTAACTTTAGCGATATATATTTACTATTTATTATTCCAATATGTTCAATTTTTTATGGTATCGTTACTCATCTCAAAGTAAGAAAAATATGGATTCCTCAACTTATATTCTTTGTTATATTTATTTTAGGGTATTTATTATTAACTTTTTCATTAAACGGCAGTTTTAAAAAAACAGGAGGAATTTTTATACTATGTATATATCCATTAGTTTTTTCGCTATTTAGTACGATAGTAACAGCGTTTATTTTTAAAATGAAGAAATTAATAGAAAAATAGCAATTTGAATTTGAAAACCTATTCCGCCTGTATTATTAAAATGCAGGCGGTTTTTCTATACGAAAAATATAGATTATAGTGTATTTTCGTCAATAAAATATCTTACCATCTTCTGACGAAAATAATTTTGTGTACGAAAATTTTGCCCTGCTCATTTGCAAACGATAGTCATATATCATTTCAAAACGTAAAGCATAGAAAATTGCTTTCAGAGATTGTGCTGACCTGATATCGAAAAGTAAGTAATCTCAAACGGACGGTCAGCACAATCCTTTTTTTTACGGGAAATGAAAGTAATTTCGAAATATTCTCTCGAAACTATAATCATCAAACATATCGAAAAGTCAATCATCAATCATACAAGAGCCATATACAAATTAAAATCATTGTTAAATGTTATCTAATATTAATCTATAATTACCCTATATGGCTCTTAAAAGGAAAGTCCGCAGGGCATAATACACCCACTGTCAAAGGTCTCTGCAAACTTCCATTTCTTACTGATTCTTTATTGACGCGGGGTATTATGCCCTGCTAATCTCGGCTCTCCAACTGCGTCTCCGAGCCGTTTCTATCTGACTATCGTCCAATAGAAACGGCTCGGCTCCCAAAAAGAGAGTCATAAATCATTTCTAAAGGACAATCATCTATCATCATAGCAATGATAGTCATAGCACCTGCTTCTTGAGTTTCTGCGTTTATTTCTTCGGCTTCCTGCAGCTTGTCATTCATTACACGAATGACAACTTGCAGAGAGCCGAAAAGCTTTAATCTTGTCCAAGTTTTAATTAGGCGCAGGTGCAACTTGCTCTCGAAAGGTAAATCATACACTCTCGAAGAGACAGTCATAAATCATCCCGAAGCGAAAGTTCTTGTGCGATATTCTGCTGTAAAATAAGGTTAGTACTTGGCTTAATCTATTTACACTTTAATGCAAGATTAATAGATTTTCCGTGCGTGTTCTCTTGTAATTCAAGAGTGCAAACAACCTTGTATTGTTTACTGACGCTACGCCGAGTGCAAGGCATTTCAGCCCTGCCGAGACTAAACAACTCGTTCGGCGGGGATTTTCATTCTGTTTTAACAACGATTAAATCCCAGAAACTTCGTATGCCATTCCCATAAAGGACGGTAGCACCACCGCTTGAGCAGTTTTATTTACCGACGGAACTCTCAAACGTCGTGGATTCCATAATTTTCGTCAATAAACTTAGGCTGAATCCAAGCCGCTGTTATGCACTTATTTTCGTTAATAAACTGCCATAAGTGAAGGCAGGTCGCAGTCGAACAATCCTCGTTTCGTAACGGCTCTGCTATCCGCATGTTTTAATTCACATTACCTTTGTGAAGGGCTTTGTATATCACGACTTTTCCTACTCACCTTCTTCAGACCACTGCGTGAAAGTGGGTTCTAATTTTTTGCGGAAATCATAAAACCGTGTACCGTACACAGTGCTATTGCAACTTTGCACTTCGCATTGCTGCAATATAACTGCATAATATTACAATCGAACCGACACAAAATCCGATTGCTTTTTCTGCTAGTGATTTTCAGTCCGTCGCAGATCTCAGACTGTAGCCCTCGGCACCAAACCTTTGGCGCAACTAACTTCCCACGTCAAATACAATCATTTTGAACCACCTTCCTTTATGTGTTTATTTTGCACCCGTCACTTACCGGAGAACAAAACATAAAAGAAGGCAAAAAGATAACAAAAAAGCACCTACCCCGAAGGATAAGTGCTTACTTGCAGTCCTTTTGCCTTAGTCCTATACACAGGAGTATAGTTTAGCATAACAAACAAGCACAATTAACCCTCTCGGAACATTGCAATTTTCGTTATCTTTTAAAAACACTCCTGCTTATGGCAGATTTTCGTATAGAAAATCCGTTGCCAGTTACTAGCTGACAAAGAAACGAATAACCTTTTCGTTTCACCCTATTAAATATAGCTTAGTTAGTTTAACATAGGTGAACCCCTTTGTCAACCCTGATTTCACCACTCTTTTACTGTTCAAACTCCACTCCGTAGAGTTGTGTGGAGTTATGTAATAGCAGTGAAGAGTTATATGAAATTTTAAACATTTTATTAATATTAAAATTTATTACAGATTTAGCCCACATCATAGAAGAAATATGGTTTTTCTTATATACAACGAAATCTTAATTAAAATATCTATTTATTTTTTGACCCACTGATATATTTAATTATACGCTGAAACAATTTTATCGCTTTATCCTTTGGAATGGTATTATTGTTCTTATCCTCTTTAAAAATATAATATAAGTTAAGATGAAATTTTTCTTGCTGCTTTTGAGACATAAATATCCCCCTATTAATTACTTCTATTAATAGGGGGATATGAACCAATAAATTATTTTAAATATTATTCTTCATTAATGTGATTTCCTATAAATTGGCTACAAGTTATATTGTTTTCATCGCTTGTTTCACGTAATTCATTATAGTTGGTACAACCACCATTTAAAATGATTTCCTTTACTGTACCTCTAAAACAACCATCATAATTTTGGGGTGTCGCATTTATATTTAATACTCCCGTTAAATTCTCACAATTTGTAAAAGTATATAACATAGTTGAAACGCTTTTAGGAACTAAGCAACAAGTTGTAAGGGAAGTACAGCTATTGAAAGCAAAATCCAAATCTGTAACCGTGCTTGGAATGTTGGTCACTTTTATTAGACTTCTACAGTTCATAAAAGCAGAATCCATATTCAACAAACCTTCTGGCAAGAGCGGTGTTTCGGTTAGAGCAAAACATCTTTCAAAAGCACCATCAATTGATAAAACACCTTTGTTTATTTTTGGAGACACTGTCATGTTCTCACACGAGAAAAAACAACTATCTAAGTTTGTTATAGGCTTGCCGCATATTTCGGACAATATCACACCATAGGAAGATTTAGTTCTGTCGGTAACAGAAACACTCCACCCCAAAATATTTTCGTCCTCAACAAAAGCATTAACATAGTAGCCTGATGTTTGAGTTAAAACCCTATCGAGTTGTAATGCATATTTGTAGGCGTATTCATATCCGGAATTTTGATCTAAATATCTATCTCCAGCCTTTGGCTTTGCAGGGAACTTCATGCCACTTGTCAATATCTCCCCTGTGGAATCAATTGTGTATATACATCCTTCGGGAATAGTATTTGATACCTCAACTATGGAATTGCCATTTCCTAAGTCGTTTTGGTCGGTAGGTTCTTTATTTTTCAATAATGTAATTGTTGCTGTTGGTACACCAATAACAATAGATGCTGCTATAATTCCGGAAATGATTTTTGTTACCAATGGCAGACTTGCAATTTTTGCACCAAGACCGACATTGGCGGCAGTTGCACCGACAGTTGTAGCGGTCGTCGCAGCAACAGAAGCGGAAGTAGCTGTGACTGTAATTGTGGTTCCTGTGGCTGCCGCAATTGATTCTGCAGTAGCAGTAGCTGCTTCAATAGACATAGATTCGGATACTCCGTCGAACAACCATTTGAATAACGGGAAGAACGGAATAGCGTGTAGTTTGATATTGTGTTTCTTTTCATAGTCTTCTACGGAACTCTTTATCGCTTTTCTTCCGTAGTTCAGACGGCTAAGAACGGTATTTTCGGGCACTCCCTGGATTTCAGCAATCTGCTTTACCGACATCTCATCAAAGTACTTCATCATAATAGCGGTTCGCTGAGCCTCGGGAAGCTCACCAACAAAATTCCTGATCGTTTCTTTGAAATCTTCGTTATCTAACGCTTTATCGGGAATAAATTCTTCATTCTCTTCTTCAAGCATCTCAAAGACAGAAGGCATATCCTCTTGCTCGTCAATTATAAGTTCGTGCTTAACGTCTTTTTTCTTATAATAACGTGTGCATTGATGATAAGCAATTGCCTTCATCCAAGTAACAAAAGCTGCCGGTTCCTGCAATTTATTTATCGTCTGTATAATCTCAATAAATGCTTCCTGTGTTATATCTAAAGCAGTGTCTGGATTTTTTGTTTCTCTTAAAGCTATGTAGTAAATATCATTATGAAATGTATTATATATTTCACTAATAGCATCATCGCTGCCTGATTGGGCATCGGTAACAAGTCGAATAAGTTTTTCCTTCTCCATAAAAGTTCCCCCGATAGAGTTCAAATCTATTTTTAATTATAACATAATGGCACACATATGTAAAGAAATCCGCCTTTATTGATTTAATAAAGGCATATTGATTCCACGAGTATATCTATACACCACTTCCAAAACCTGACCGTCTTTTGTGCGCATCATACCAGCCTGTGAAATCATATTGATATAAAATTTGTCTTTGTTTTCTCTCATATATTCTAAACTGTACCCAGACCAATCACTAAACTGTTGATTCATTTCGTTAAGTAATTTTGTTACACGGGATGAGGTATCCATAGTATCTAAACTACCGGGGACAACAAATCCAACCCAAGGGCTTCCGTCGGTACATAGTTTTTTCTTAATTACATAGAATTCATCTTGTAAAAGAGGGTAGGTTAAATCCTTTATTGTATATTGATATATTTGTTGTGCGCTGTCATAGCCGTCAACAAGGTATTCTCCAACATAAGAACAATTTACCTTTTCGTTTGCATTATAGCCAAAAGCAGCTTTAAATTTTTCTTTGATTTCTGCTTCTATATCAACGTTTTGTCCTACAGAATACACCTCGATCCAAGCGGGGCATCGATCTTCGTAGTAATCACTTTCGGAGGGTAAGTTTTTCGATTCATATACGCCTATTGACTTTTCAAATTTATCGTATGTTTTTACAGTTTCAGCTGATTGCGAAGTGTCGTTCTTTGATGTAGTTCCCATTGTTGAGTTATGGTTTTCCTTGATGGAAGTAGTGGAATCTTTTTTTGCAATATCGGTTTTTGCATCTTCTTTTGCTTCGATCCTGTCTTGAGAAACCGGCTTTGATTCGATGATAGGCTTTTTCGTTACAGTTGATTCCATAATTGTAGTCGATGTTGCTGTGGAACTTGTTTCACTTTCGGCTGCATGGCCTTTGTTTTTTATTGACGGTGTTGCATCCATATTTTCTTCGTTTTCATTTGTTTTAGCGGCATCCTCAGTAATCTTCTCAATAGTTATTTCTTGAGAAGAATTTGAAGCGTTATTTGTTTGCACAGGGTGGGAATTACAGGCCGATAGCATAAGCATTAAGGTTGCTGATAGAAATAAACTAATGATTTTCTTGTTCATAACAATCTCCTTTTCTATTACGAATTTTGTTCGTCATAATATAAGGGGACGTAAAATATGAAAATATTTTATAATAAATAAAAAAAGTGGGCGATTTGCCCACTTTAAATTTATATATGCAACTCCGGGTAATTCCAAACGGTCAATTGGGATAAGATTTCCTTGCTTTCAGAATTTGCTTTCTTAATTTCTTTTTTGGCATCTTTTACAATTTCATCATAATAATCACGTTCTGCCCATACTCTGCCACACAATTTTTCAATTATTCTGTCAAAGAAAGATTGCTTTTCGGGTTCGTATTCATCGTATGTATTCAGGGGTCTACGATAATAGTAATCATCGTTTTTACGGGTACTTGCAATCGCAACTACCACTATTCCTATAACAACGATTAGAGCCAATAAAATATATGACACAATTAGAGCAATGGCGCAAATCGCAACTACAATTGCAGAGATAATCCACTGCCATTCGGCAAATCTTGCGCCTTCAAGCTTAGCGTTTCTCAACTCAATAGATTTTTCCAAAATGGTCTTTTGTTTTTCTAACCACTCGGCAGATAATTGCTTTGAGGATTTCATTCCTTTTCGAGCCTGGTATTCTTCTTTTGTGTAAGACACTTTATGATTATCAGCACAGTTCTGCATAATCATATGTTTTATAAGATACAGTTCTCTTTGTGAGTCATCTACCGCAGAAAGTGTATTTTTTGCACTTTTTCGGATCAACCAAAATATCGGTTTTAATAAGAGAAAGAGTATCCCAATTGCACAAACGCCGCCGGCAGCGCCTATAACAATTGCCAAAAGTTTTAAAAACCAAGATACCTCTTCAAGTTGGGCTGTGTAATATCCATATATAGCTGTTCCAATACACACTAATACAGCAATAATTCGTGCTATAACGCTAATGTTATGCATTAGTTTCCACTTTTTCTGATTTTCATCATAACATTGCTGTTTTGTAGTATGTATTTTTTGCAGTTCATCTAAAGATAAAGAATTTACTTGTAAAGCTTCCATTTTGAAACTCCTCTTTTATTGCGTTGCTTTTAGGTGCGCGACTTATTCGCCATCAATAAAAATGTTACTAATGCTATATATAAGGCATCAAAAACCAACATAATAGCAATTTGAAGTGCGTTAGATTCAGGCATCGGGATTTTATCCATGAAAAATCCAATTGACATCATAACAAAACCAAAAACAATAAAATCGAAAATGAATTTCACGATTCCCGGTCGCATTGGAATAATTTTATGCACTAATATTATAGCACATCTCACAATTATTACAAGTACCGACAACAAAGGAAGGGCTATTAACCACTCTAAAATCCCCATAAATGTGATTTTAACCCCAGTGAGAATTATTAGTGCAACTACGCATATAACCGCTATCCCACTATTTTTCAAAAGCCACATTCCCATTGCGCCGCCATTACGATAATAAAAATCAACCATCTTTTGTTTTGCTGAATTTAACATGATTTATACACTCAACTTTCTATAAAATTTTGCATTCTATTATTTAAGGGGAGGCAATATTTGAAAATATTTTATAATTTTTCAAAATTTCAAAAAGACAAGATAAATATTATAAAATCATTATCTAAATACGAGTCTTTCTACAGCGATTTGCTTTTCTTATTCATACCACCATCACAAGCGACAAATAGCGCTATCCCTAAACATATAAGGAAAGCTCCGGTTGCTGTATTTGCTTGATATAATAAAGCAAAATATGCGATTTGAAACGTAATCAAAGTCAAGATACTTACTACAATAAATTTAAAAACTTTCATTTTTCTTCTCCTTTTCAATCATCAAGACAATCGGCAAGATTGATTATAGGTTTATTCAGCTCAGACGCATATTTTACGGTTTTATAGGCACCGCCCTCGTTATGCTCGATATAGCAAATAACCAAATTTGCTCTATCCACCATTTCACGATTACGAATCTGAATAGCTGCTTTAGGGTGTGCCTTGGCTGCTGCATACGAAATTTCAATATCGCTATAATAATCCTCAAAATAATTTTGGTTATTAATGTATTCGGCAGTTGGGTACGGCAGCATCAAAACAAGGGAGCTGTTATCATCCCTATAATTTTTTCGTACACGAAACACTGTGGATGAAACGCACTGGTCGAATTCACCGTTACGACCCACCAAAAAATCCACATACTCTTTTTCGTCAATAAGTCTCCTTATCTGCTCTTCAAGCAGTTCTTCCACCTTAAACGGGTTATCTATATACCTGTGACCGAAAAAGGCGACAGTAAAAATCTCCAACACGTTATATCAAACTCCAAGTATTTATGTTTTAATAATATTATTTTTGATGTTTTTGAAATAATACGAACTTGTAAACATATTATATTTGATTATAACATATTATTCGCTATTAAACAAGAGAATTAAACATATATTCTTGGAATAGTTTCACCTCTCAATAGACTAAAATATAAATATAGAGAGGTGTAAACAATATGGACGGAACTTTTATTAGAAATAGAATTACAGAATTGCGACTCAAGAAGGGTGTTTCAGAATATCAAATGAGTTATGACCTAGGTCATAGCAGAAGTTATATTTATAACATATCCTCCGGCAAGTCTCTACCGCCAATGGCAGAGTTCCTTGAGATATGTAATTACTTCGGGATCACGCCTAGCCAGTTCTTCGATGATTCTATTGAAAACCCGGCTTTACTTCAAAGTGCGATTGATGAACTCAGAAAACTTAACGATGACGATATGATGCTGATTATCGGTCACATCCGCCGTTTAACAAAAGAACAGAAATAACAAAGAGCAGTCTCACTTTATAATGAGGCTGCTCCTTTAATATAATTTCTTGTTTTGAAATGATTTTTTATATATAATGGAGTTGTAATAACTAAAATTTATATAAGGAAGTGACATGGGATGAATTTAAATACACTAAAAGATACTAGCAACGATAAGTTAAATGATATATTAAACGAGTTGCAAAATTACGATATTTTTGATTTTATTACTAAGGTGTCATCTTTAAATTTATTACCACACAATCAAAACAAATGTATTGTTTTGGACACCATTATAAATGCTATATTAGAACATAAAGAAGAATTTTTTAGAGGAAAAAGCATAATTAGTCCTAAAAAATTTAAAGATATAATTTCTAAAGCGATGGGGCTGCCGATATCCTTAGCAATAGATCCTGCTGAAATGCCATTTATTTATCGCATACAGTTTTACGGTAACAAGTGGATATTCTCTGGTATTAATACATATTTTGGATTTATTCTGCAGAATTTCATAGATATATTGTTTAAATATAAAAATGATTTAAACCCAGAATATGTCGCCAAATGTAGGAATATGGCAACATTTATTTTAGAAGTTTCAACAAAAATCATAACTGATCTCGGATACGGAATAGAAACATTAGGACGGTACCCTAGTAAGGACATTGTTTTTGCTGATTCTAAGGAATTTATAAAATTGACAAACTCCGTTACAATAAATATTTCTGATATTCCTAACACCTTGGCACCAGATGATATTGAGGAATTGTTTGCTAGTTTCGAATCAAACAGTATACCAACCTACAATAACTTTAACAACTACAATTTTTTCTACCATCCATTACTAAAGAAATCTGATAATACAGCTATCATCCTCAATCCCGGTATGCTACCAACATTTTTATCCCAGTACTTTTTAAAAACTGCTATGGATTACGACGAGTATGATAAAATCATAGACTTGTATAATAAAAAAGTTTGGAATTATAGCAAACAACAACTCAGTTCTCTTGGGCATGAAAAAATAAACGAAAAGATATTAGATATTGAACTAGTAGATCATCCTAATTATAAAGAAGTTCTATTAAATGTTTGTAATGATGGCATTCTATTTGTACGATATTTTTGTGATGATGGTTTAGACTATGAAGAAGGAAACATGTTTGAACTGCACGGAATAGACACTTGTGAAATAGAAAAACGGTGGAAATATATATCCTCGAAATTGCAAAAGCTTCCTTCTCAAAGAATATATCAAATGATATTGATAAACACATTTGGGCGCGGTCTAGCTTTTGGGTTTCAAGAAGAGCAATGCGATAAAAGTATAACCTTGTCACCTTTTGAACTAATGTGTGTTGCAATAAATGAACGTTCGTATAAAAATTTTATACCAAGATATATAGATAGCAAAAAGTTTTGTGCCAAGCCAGTTATTCAACACGATAGTGACATATATACAATTGCTTTGTACCACAAAAATAAACACTCGTTTTATATGCACGATGATGTGGATATGCGAACTTGTAGGTTGTTTACCGATTACAGTGAATCAATTGACTATGTAAATAAAGCTTTAAAAAAAGAGGATCGCCAATTAACAACCTTTCCCAATAGTAATTATCTAAAAGAAATTGTAATAAACGATGAATATCGTAACATCTATTGCAATACCACATTACCGCCAATAGAATTACTAAACCGTTACTCTAATATTGACATTTGGTTCACATCCGAAAAACTAGAATCGGCAGATTTTGCAAACATTTTATATTCAATTACTGATTTGCTTACATATTGGATGAGCGAACTTCGAGATGTTATAGAGGAGCAAGACTTCATTTATGATTCGTTTGAAATCAAATTAATTCTTGATGGAGAAGCTCGCAACTATTATTCAGCACAAAATAAAAGTAGTATGCCCCTTAGCGAGTATATTAGTTTTAAAATAATCAACAACATTATAATCATGTGTTGGCAACCAGAAGCCTTTTTGAATTTAGAGAGTCAACATAACTTTAGGGAAAAGGAAGTGATAATTTTACTTTTAGAAAAATTATCACAATTTACAACCAAAGAATTTAACAACGAAAAAATCAATAATGTGTTTGCAAACCCTCTCAAAAAGAAGATTTTTTCTTTGGATTTTGAAACAAATCCGTATTTAAAACCTATGGATTTAGACACACGTCAAATTCCAATAGAATACGAAGACGAATTGTTAAATGAGATAGGTTATTATTTTATAAAAGAAAAAAACTTTAGAGAAGGCAAAGTTGATGAAAGCAAAAAGGTCGACATTTGCAATGAAGCCGTATCTTATTTATATAAAAAACTTTGTTCTGAAGTTCAACAGCTCAATCCTAATTCGTTATACGAATTAGTTTGTTACGATTTAGAAAAAGTGATGTATGCCATGATGCTAAAGCAACGACGCTTTGCTTTAGATATAACTTGTTATCCCGAAAAATCTGATGAACTCACAAATGATTTTAATGAAATAAACAAATCATCTATCGCTCTAAAATTTCTTATGGAATATATCACTGCACAGCCTCCAAAAGGTGATAAAATATTAGGTGAATTAGATTATGAACACATTTTATCTATTTGTTCTGCCATTGTTGATTGGGCTCGTAACAGTGATTTGTTCAACTATAAGATAATCGATAGTGATATGGATATATTAAAATCTGGACGAATTGGTATTGATAAAGAACAGATTGAGAAATTAGCTTTTTTAAACACTATTTCAAATACTAAACGCTTAAATGAAAATTCTAATCCGTTCATAGAAAAATTCACACAAGAGAATTTGTTATCTGAGTCTCCCGAAGATTTAGATGAGGCTTTTCTTGATGAGTTTGGTTATAGTTTTACACAATTTACATGTTGTATTATGGATTTGATTGCCATAGGTGATGAAATAGATAACCAAGTCAAAAGAAAAAACCGAGATTTGATTTGTGCAACGATAAGCGACCATCTAAATTTCGAGAAATCGGTTGTGGGCAAAATTATAAACGATTTATCTTTATCGAAAAGAGATGATTATTTAAAACCTCCACATGGTTACAAAAAAATTGATATTTGGCCTTGGAGATTTAATCGTCGTCTTTCATTTACGAGAAAGCCAATTGCATCAGTAGACAATGATCTGATATGGGGAAATCGTCAATTATATCATTGCCTGTTGTATACGATTGATTTAATACGTGATGATAAATTGCCCGTTAATGAAAAAGGGAAATTAAAAGCCCTGATGAGCAAAATATCAAATTATAGCGGTAACAATTTTAACGATACTGTTGCTAATAGAATTAATTCGTTAGGTTTGTTTATAGTGGACTCAAAGGTTAAGAAAATTAACGGCAAACGCATCAATTCATTAGATAACAACACATTGGGTGACATAGATGTTTTAGTAATTAATCCCAAAAAGAAAAAGATAATTGTTATAGAGGTTAAGAATTTTGGGTTTAGTAAAACACCATATGAAATGCACCAAGAATATTTGCGAATTTTCTGTGACACTGGTGAGAAGCTTTGCTATATTTCAAAGCACAAACGCCGAGTAGAATGGGTCAAAACTCATATTGACGATGTGTTAATACAATATGACTTGCAAAAAAGCAAATGGAAAGTTGATGATCTATTAATAGTCAATGAAGCAATTATAAGTAATGAATATTATCACAAAAATCAAAAAATTCTATTGTATACAGATATCGACAAAAAATCCATTATGAATATATAAATCAAAAGCGGTAATTTTACCAAATCATTGATAAATCACCGCTTTAACTAAACACATATTTAATTTTATAACGCCGAAGGATTTTAAGTTGTAACAGTTGACAAATTTATAAAATCTGCTATAATATAAGCAGAGAGGCTACCGATAGACGGTTAGCCTAAAGTTGAGTTAAAGAAATAACCGCACTTTTGGCGAGGGGCGGTTATTTCTTTTTTGTTATGTCAATAACAAGTGCGATAATCGCTACAACAAGTGAACCAAAAAGGAACAATGTCTCGTAAGTAACCATTGGCACCCCTCCTTTCATTTAGGAGGGAAAAGTGCCCCTCCTTAGTAAAGAAGGGCTAACCGCCTACCGTTATGGCAGCCTCTAAGGGTGCGAAGCACCGTTACTATAATACAACTTTCGACACTGTTTGTCAATCACACATAAATATGAGAAGCCCGGAATAAAAGCCTTAATCGTGATATAGGTGTTTATAGCTTAACTTAACTATACATATCTTATTTTAAAAAAATTTTATAATTATGTGCGTATTAGTTGAAATAACCCATCAAATGATGTATAATGTAAAAAAATGGGTAATGGTGGTCTAATGAATCGTTTTTTTGTGGTACATCTTTCAGATTTACATATAAGAGATTCAATTACTGAAACTCTTGATAATCTTATCGAAAGCATTGCTAGCAATAAAGAATTGCAAAACAACAGTCTTGTTATGGTAATTACTGGGGATATTATTGATCGTGGTAATTATGATGCTTACAAAAATACTGCTATCGAATTTTTCAAAGAACTTAATAGCAAAGTGCAAAATTCGAATATTACTACGACCGTTCCTGCTCCTTCGCAGAGCTGGATGCTATTTTCTCCCTGGAAGTTCCCACCAAGACTGCCGTTTGCATTCTGGCTGACAAGGAAGAAATCGGTTCTGTGGGTATTTCCGGTATGGAAAGCC
>JAZRNX010000103.1:0-1783 GCA_045648365.1 Acutalibacteraceae bacterium | reverse complement strand
AAAATTAATAACAGAATTTCATTTACTTGCAGTATGCTGGCAACTCATAGAATTAAAATCCATAAGCGTTGTAAAAATTTTATAGGATCTTTAGAAAGCGCTATATGGGACCCAAACAAAGAAGATACAAGACTTGATGATGGTACGTTTAATGTAGACGTACTTGATGCTTTTGAATATGCTTTCGCAAATTATCTGACTATATTTGAACAGATAATGACAGAAGAATTAAGGCCTGAGCCTAAGAAACGAATGCTTGTTATTTGAATAGAGGTAATTATGACACTAGAAGATTTCTTTAAACAAATAGGATATGACATCGGCAATTTAAAGAAAGGGCAAGAAGCCATTAAAAATTATATGAACTGGTATAATGGTTATATTGAAGAATTCCATAAATACTACGTTTACAATGGTGAGCAAAAAGTTTACAGAAACCGTTATTCTTTAAACATTGCCAAAATGATATGTGAAAATTTTGCCGATTTAATAATGAATGAAAAAGTTACAATTACCTTAGATAATGATGAGTCAAATAGAGTAATTAACGATATTTTAACTAAAAATAAGTTTAATATTCGAGCAAATCAAGCTATAGAAAAAGTTTTTGCATTAGGTACTTGTTGTATATTGGTTTCTCCAGATGAAGATTTAGGAATTAATATACAATTCATAACAGCAAACAACATCTATCCTTTGTCGTTTGGAAGCAAAGGAATATATGAATGTGCGTTTGTAAGTGAGGAAGTTGTAAGAATTGGGTTAGATGAAAAACCATCTTTAATCAAAAACGTACAAATCCATAGGCGTGATGAAGATGGAGAATATATAATAAACAACTTCCGATTTAAGTCTGACGGTTGTGGCAGACTAGAACGAATAGATTTAGATGATTTACCTTTTGAAATAAGGACAGGTAGTCGCAAACGATGGTTTATACCAATATCGACTGCCATAGTTAACAACATAGATATGGATAGCCCATTCGGGTTACCTATTTATGCTAATTCAATAGATACGATTAAAGCTTTAGACTTAACTTATGATAGTTTTACTAATGAAATACAAAACGGACGCAAACGTCTGTTTGTAACTCAAGACGCTTTAAAAGTTGATGCAAACGGTTTTAGAAATGCGTTCGACCCTCAAGATGTTGTGTTTTATCTATTAGACGGCAGTTTTGAAGGGAAAAACACCAACAATTATGTCCAAGAAGTCAACGGAACCCTAAGGATTGAAGAATTAAGAACTGCAATCCAAACTCACCTTGATATTTTATGTATGAAACTAGGATTCGGTAGAAATTACTATCGAATGGGTGAAGTTCTCGTTGGTAAAACCGCAACCGAAGTTGTATCCGAAAACTCTGATTTATTTCGAACAATTAATAAGCACGAAACTCCTCTTGAAATTGCGCTTATTGAAATGGTCGAACTTATAATTTATATAGGTAAATACTTTGGTATATTTAATATACCTGAACCATCGAAAATCACTATTGATTTCGACGACTCTATCATCGAGAGTAATGCAACGAAGCGAGAGCAAGACAGACTCGATGTACAAATGGGAGCAATGTCGCTCGAAGAATATCGCATGAAATGGTACAGCGAAGACGAGCAAACTGCTAAAAATAAAATCTCAAATATTGTAAATAATCAACCTGAACCTGAAAGAGAAGCACAATCAAATCCAAATCAATCACACACCAGCCCAAACGTTGTATAGAAGCTGCAGCGGTTGAGCTTATGTAATTATAAACAATAAAAAAATAAATTCAAAG
>JAZRNX010000102.1:0-4389 GCA_045648365.1 Acutalibacteraceae bacterium | reverse complement strand
CGCAAAGCAACGCAGTATTATTACCGATAATTTGAACTATGCCAGGTGTTCAGGTCGATACCCGAGAGATTATTTAATCTCAGGTAGCGAAAAGGGCGGCGTACAGCGGGAAAAGCGTTCCTTGCAGAATTGGATGAGTTACAACCGAAAAAGCTTCATAGTAGAAAACCGTGAAGATTTATACGAAGACGGTAAAAAGAAAAGAACTGAGACAATTTCATGGCACGGACTCAGACACACCTACGCACAAAGAACCTACGTCGAAGCGTTGCAAGAAAGACCACGCAGAGCGCGAAAGATTGTAAGCGAAAACTTAGGTCACCATAGAACCGAAGTAACAAGAATCTATTTGGCTGATAAACCACACAAAAAGTAATCTATTAATTAAAATAATGAAGGAATTTTTCAAATTGACTACAACATCCTGCTGACGAAAATCTGTAGGATTGATATATAGGGACAAACAAAGGAAGTAAAGGAAAAACAAATTTAACAGAGTCCAGACTTGCAGGTTGCCCATCTGCAAGTATACATATCTTACATACCTTGCAAAACTCAAAGGCAAGAACAAGAAGGAGAAGTTTTAATTGAGATATGTAGAAAGGAAATCTTATGATGTATTTTTATATGCATCATCTGATTTGGGCAACTTTCGTAAATAGCTTTCGGAATAGCGGACAACACCTCACGCATATAGTTTATGCACATAGGAGGTTCTCGGTATGAAGACATTTGCACCGATTAACGTTATTGTCCACTATCCCACAACAGAAGAAGGATGGCGGGAGCTAAGACGGCGTGTAGCCGGTGTTCACGCTGATGGAGTACTTAACAGCATTTCTAAGTTAGATTGCCCAATCAGAGAAAAGGAAAGACTGCTTAATGCGATTATAAAAGATACAAAAGAACAGATTAAAGCTGAACAGAAAAAGTAGTCTGAAAAAAGTGACCGCCTCACATTTTTTTGTGAGGCGGTCGTCCGTTAAAGCGTGATACGATCCTTAAAATATTTCTCCCAAGATTTTAGACTGATCTGTTTACGTTCACTTTCCCACAAACGAATCATATTGGCATCAACGCCAACGAGCCGGGCATACGGTCTTTTGCCGAGATTAAGACTTTCTCGGTGCTCTCGTATTAGTTTGCCTTGTCCGACGGCTATAAAGCGGTTGTAATCGTCAAGAAGGTCATATACAGGGATATTATAGAGTTTGGAAAGCTTGTCCGCCACGGTTTTATCAAAGCCGTTGTGATTGCCTGTTTCAAGATTTATGTATGTGCTACGAGCAATGCCGACAATCTGCGCCACTTCTTTTTGCATAAGGCCTAATTTGTGTCGGCAAAATCTCAAGCGGTCGGGGATGTTATCAATATCCTCGTAAGAATGATATTGTTTGTTAAATAACTGTGCTTCGAGCAGTTTTCTCGGAGCCATAAGTCTAAAGCTTAAAAGAAATAAGGGGGAATGTTTTGTTTCGCCGTTTTCGGTGTGCGACATTATATACATATTTTCTGCCGTCTGCTCGGTAATTCTCCAATGGGGAGTTCTTTTCGTAACCAAAAACTCATTTGTGAGAGGGTTGCATTTTCAATGCATCTTGCGGCGTAGGTGGCAAGTCGTATACCTTTGTTGGATTTAAAGGTAGAAACAGCCTTAATAAGACCGATGGTGCCAATTGATATAAGGTCATCTTGTTCACACCCCGAAGCGTAGTATTTTTTGACAATATGCGCCACAAGTCGCAGATTATGTTCAATGAGAGTGTTTCGAGCATTCTCATCACCATTTTGATTTTTTTCGATTAGTTCTGCTTCCTTTTTTGCTGAGAGGGGTGGGGGGAATGACCCAGCTCCTGTCACATGTAGAGCAAAATAAACAATGCTTGTAAGCAAATTAAAAAGAGTACTAAAAAACATATAATTTCTCTCCTTATAAGGTGGATTAAGAAATTATATGTTTTTATATGCTTGGCAGTTTACTGAAAAATTATCATTTAAAATTTTACGCAAATTTATATTGTTTTTACGCAAATTTATATTGATTTTTAAATACTTAAATATTATAATTAGGGCAAGCAATTCTTTCATTTGAAAGGGGTAAAAATTATGGCATTCTGGAAAGAGAAAGTAGACCGTATATTAGAATCATTACCTTATAGAACCTATCACGGTTTTATGGATTTGGAAATCTGCGGTCCCGTAGGGTATAAGACCGATAATTCCTTCCCCACAGAAGGTTGGTCCAGTTATGATGGCAGAATGATTTCAGGAGACGATGACCATTATTGGTTCAGAACTAATTTCAAAACACCTGAGGCAAAAGAAGGAATAAGATATATGCTTCTTATAACCTGCGGCAAGGAAAATCAGGGCGATGCTACCAATCCTCAGGGTATTTTATATCTTAACGGCAAAATGGTACAGGGTATTGATACCCACCACTATTATGTATATCTTGAACCCGATACCGATTACGAACTTTATCATTATGTATATCTGGCTTTAAATCAGTCATCAATAAATCAGAATATGAGAATTGTTGAGTTTGATGAGTCGACTGAAAAACTCTTTTATGATATTCAGGTGGCTCACAATGCTCTAAAAACAATGGATGAAAACAGCCAAGAATATAATATAATTATGCCTTATATCGAACAGGCGGTTAACTGCCTCGATTTCCGTGAGCTTTATTCTAATGAATTTTATGATGGGATAAAAGCTGCGCAGGAAATTATGGATAAGTTCTACAATGAAGTTTGTAGTCCTGAAAACAAACCAGTAGTGGCTTGTATTGGTCACACACATATAGATGTAGAGTGGCTTTGGGATAGGGCTCAAACCAGAGAAAAAATTCAGCGTAGTTTCGGTAATGCCAATGAACTTATGAAGGTGTATCCCGAATATAAGTTTATGCTTTCCCAGCCCGAACTTTATCAGTATTTAAAGGAAGAAGCCCCCGAAAAGTATGAGGAATTAAAACAACTCGTCAAAGAGGGTCGATGGGAAGCCGAGGGCTCGATGTTTGTTGAAGCCGATACAAATATTACCTCTGGTGAAGGACTTATCAGGCAGATAGCCCACGGCAAAAAGTTCTTCAAGGAAGAATTTGGCGTTGATAACCATATTTTATTCCTTCCCGATGTTTTTGGTTATACAGGTGCGTTGCCTCAAATCTTGCAAAAGAGCGGCGTTGACCGTTTTGTAACATCCAAAATCAGCTGGAACGATACCAATACAATGCCTTTGGATACATTTATGTGGAAGGGTATTGACGGTACGGAAATTTTTAGCCACTTTATAACTTGTCAGAACTATACCCCAAATCCCGCAAGATATACTACCTATGTTGGTCAGATAAATCCCACGCAGGTTAAGGGTTGTTACCACCGTTACAAGCAAAAAGCATATTCAAACGAAGTGCTTTTGACCTACGGTTTCGGTGACGGCGGCGGCGGACCTACTGCAGAAATGATTGAAAACTACCGCCGTTTAGAAAAGGGACTTCCCGGTATGCCCGTTGCTAAGCTTGATACACTTCATAACCATATTGAAAGGGTAAAAGCGCAGTTCGATGAGTCTTGCAAGAAACTTAAGAAAACACCTAAGTGGATAGGGGAGATGTATCTCGAGTTCCATAGAGGTACATATACTTCTGCCGCATCTGTTAAACGCGGAAACCGTAAATCCGAATTCGGTCTGCAAAGAGCAGAGGTCCTTTCCTTTACTGACCTATATCTCGGCGGTAGTTACGATAAAGAGGGAATTAACAATGCTTGGGAAAAGGTGCTTCATAACCATTTCCACGATATTCTTCCCGGTTCTTCAATCGCCTCCGTTTATGAAGGCACCGATAAGGATTACGCCGAGCTCGAAGTCAACGAGCTCGTCGTAGGTAACCTTGATCTTGGCAAAGCGGCGTACCTTGGAAGGCTCGTCGCGCGTAAGGCAGCCCTCCACCGTGCGTTGCGCGGCAACGCCAAACAAGAGCTTCGGGTTGTACAGCACGTGCGGGTTCTTGTCGTCGTCAAAGTAGACGGCCACGGCCTTGGTCACGCCGATTTGGTTGGCCGCGAGGCACGAGGCATCCTCCAAGGTCTCCAGGGTGTCGATAAGGTCTTGCGCAACAGCGACGTCTTCCGGCGTTGCCAACGCGCAACGCTGCGACAATATCGTCTCGTCTTTTACCAGTTCACGAATCATGTTTTTGTCCTTTCGTACAACAGCGCGCAAAAGGATAGCGCACTTTGTTGCGTTTGTCGCGGGCGCGGGTCAACGGCAGGTGCGTGCAGCGCCGGGCAACGAGGTCGTTGGGTCGGGGATGTATCCTGCAAAAAATGACCTTATTCCGACATAAAATGACCTCCTCACAGAAACGTCATAAACCGTCAT
>JAZRNX010000101.1:0-6542 GCA_045648365.1 Acutalibacteraceae bacterium | reverse complement strand
ACTCTGAAAACAAAAGTAAAGGTAATTACAACCACAACAATGGCGGAAATTACCACATCAAGCCATTCGAAAACTTCCTTTTTGAAGTCGGAGGCCAAGCGGTCTTAGGAAAGACAACCACTGGATTCAACTCCTTGGCCCACAGAACGACATGGCTACGATCCGACTTACTCTGAAAACAAAAGTAAAGGTAATTACAACCACAACAATGGCGGAAATTACCACATCAAGCCATTCGAAAACTTCCTTTTTGACAGGAACGGTTTTCTCCTCCTCAACCGCTTCTTCATACTCAAAAATCTCTTTTTCCTCTCTGTTTTCCTTATCCGTAACATTCACCTCTTTTCCCTAAAAACGAAAAATGGGGGGCAAGGTTTTCACCCCGTCCCCCTTTCCTACAGTTAGATAAGTTCCTTAACTTTAGCGGCCTTACCAACTCTATCACGGAGATAGTAAAGCTTAGCTCTGCGAACTTTACCTTTTCTTACAAGTTCTACCTTAGCAACGATGGGTGAATGAACGGGGAATACACGCTCAACACCTACGCCGTAAGAAAGACGGCGAACGGTAAAGGTTTCAGAAATGCCGCTATTGTTTTTAGCGATAACAGTACCTTCAAAAATCTGAATTCTTTCTTTGTCGCCTTCCTTGATTCTAACATGAACCTTAACAGTGCTACCGATGATAATCTCAGGAGCATCTGCTTTAAGCATGTCTTTGGTCAACTCTTTTACTGCATCCATTCTAATTTTCCTCCCTGACTTTTTAGAGACGTTCATGCAATAATATTACAGAGGACCGCCCGCTTCAATGTCGATAATTTTCGGCATAAAAACCACCTTTGGGAAAAGGTGTAATCAAATATGCTCAAATATGATAGCACAACTGTTCACAAAAATCAAGCATTATTTTCACAAATTCAAAACTTTTTTAAATAAGTATTGACAAAACACCCTATTTAGTGTGATAATAGTATAGATAATTATGACTATTTGCTTTGGAGTTTTTAATGCGAGTTATTACAGGTACAGCCAGAGGGAGACGGCTTAACACCGTCCCCGGTAACGATATTGTAAGACCTACCCCCGAGAAAATCAAGGAAGCAATTTTCAGCTCCATTCAGTTTGATATTGAAGGCAGAAGAATTCTTGATTTATTTGCGGGGTGTGGTCAGCTTGGCATAGAGGCCTTAAGCCGCGGTGCCGAAAGCGCAGTTTTCGTTGATGTTTCGGATATTTCTCTCGGTGTCGTGAAGCAAAATCTTGAGGCCACACATCTTGGCAATAATGCATCGGTAATACGCAGCGACTGGGAATCCTTCCTTGCTCGGTGCAACGATACTTTTGATATTGCCTTTTTGGACCCACCTTACCGAGCAGGTTTGCTGGAAAGCGCCTTGACATCTACAACAGGGGTTATGAGTGATTACGGCATTATCATTTGTGAACACCCATCAGATATTGTTCTTACCTCTTCTGTTAACGGTTTTTCGATTGCAAAAGAGTATAAATACGGAAATATCGTTGTTACAGTATATCGAAAAGGGGGCAATGATAAATGAATGAAAAAATCGCAGTATGTCCCGGCAGTTTTGACCCTATAACACTAGGTCACCTTGATATCATTACCCGCGCTGCCGCTATGTTTGATAAGGTTATTGTAGTTGTAATGACCAATATATCAAAGACCGGCTCTTTTACCAAAGAGGAACGCCTTGAAATGATTAAAAAAGCCGTTGCCCATATTCCTAATATTGAGGTGGATGTTTATGATGGGCTTCTCGCTGAATACGCACAGAATAAAAACGCTTGCGCAATAATCAAGGGTTTACGCGCTATGTCTGATTTCGAATATGAATTCCAGATGGCGCTTGCCAATAAAAAACTCAACCCCACGGTTGAAACCCTCTTCCTTACTACCAGCGCTGAAAATATGTATCTCAGTTCAAGTATGGTAAGGCAGATAGCAAGTATGGGCGGAGATATAACAAGCTTTGTCCCCCCCATTATCCACGATGATATAGTCAAGCGCTTATCATCAAAAAGCAGCAATTAATTAAGGCATATATAAAACGGAGGATGAATTAAAATGACACTTGATGAATTACTAGAACAGTTTGATGAAGTACTTGATAGCGGCATCAAAATTCCAGGAAAGAAAACAGTTGTAGATGTTGAGAAGCTTCGCGCTGTGGTTGACGATATCCGTCTTAATATCCCCAGCGAAATCAAGCAAGCTCGCGGCATTGTTGCTGACCGCGCAGACATTATTACTACTGCTAAACACGAGGCAGACGGTATTATCCGCGCCGCCGAAGAACGTGCTAAGGCAATGGTTGCTCAGGAAGAAATCGTTAAACTTTCTCAAGAAAAAGCAGCAGAAATCATCGCTAATGCTCAGGCAAAAAGCCGTGAGATGAGAAAGGCTGCTCAGGACTTTGTTGATGACATTATGTGCAGAGCCGATGAAGGTCTTACTGCTAATCTTGCAGAGGTTCGCAAGACCCGCGCTTCCCTTCGTCAGCAAGTTCCCACCGCAAACAAATAATTAAATCATATTACAAATTCCCTATGGCAACTCGCCATAGGGAATTGTTTTTTGTGCTATTAATTTTATTTCTCAGCAAGGTATTTATCTACAAGTATACTACCAAGTATCATTGATACGCCCACGCAAGCATTTGTCACACCTGCATTTACCTGCCAGTTAATAAGACTGCCTGCCGCGCTGACTAAATTGAAAACGGCGTACACTATCATCCAATTTTTAGCGCCTTTAACATTTTCGAATTTGCAAACACAGAAATCAACGCTTTGATAAATAGATTTTGCAAGACGATGAATTTTGCGGAAGCCTAAAACATTGATAAGCAACCCTACAAGTCCTATGCCTACAAAAATACCTATAATAAGGTAGCCAGATATGTTAAAGAGTGATTCTACCATATAGGTGTATTCCATTCCTACAATATCTATCACTTCATCCAGTATTTCTTCCATTATATCCATACTGGATACAACCTGCCATACAAAGCCAAGCAATGCGCCGGAAACTATTATAAGTATAGTTGAAACATTCACAATAACATAATTTGCATATAGCGTTCCGCTTACACTGCGCAGATGACTCTGGTCAGCAAAACCTTTTCTACCCTGGGCAAAAGCGAGCCAAAGGAAAACCGACATAAGAATATGTAGTAACGGAATTCCACCAGTAGCAAGTGAAAAAACGGACGCTCCGCTCACAAGAATGCAGATAACCAAAAAGAGATTATCTTTAAGCACCCCGAGAACTTTATCGGCGGCGGGATTTATGCTTACCGCTTCTATTTCCGTACTGCTACAATTTGGACAAGCAGTAAGGGTATCATCGTATTCTAAACCACATTTTTCACATTTCATAAACTTACCTCCTTAGTCTATTGGCATTTGCCACCTAAATTATAACATTTTTCGCAAAATTTTACAATACCAATTATTGCAAATCGGACATTACTAATGTATAATAAAATTAAATATATTTATAAAGAGGGGATTTTATGAAGACAGAAGTTTCCGCAAAATCTTTAACAGTTATAAAGAAAATGCAACTAGGAGAACTCACCGAAAGCATTATCTATGAAAAAATTTCCAAATTTGCAAAAGGCGAAGAAAACAAAGCAACTCTAAAACGACTTGCCGAAGAAGAAAAAGCCCACTATGAAATATGGAAATCTTATACTACTACCGAAATGAAGCCAAAACGCTTTAAGATTTTTTGGTACACAACCATTGCCAGAGTTTTAGGTTTCACCTTTGCGGTAAAACTTATGGAAAAGGGCGAAGAACACGCTCAGGATATCTATGAAGATTTAGCCAAAGAGGTGCCTGAAAGCACCCAAATCCGCACTCAAGAGGAAGAACACGAGCAATCCCTTCTCGCTATGCTTGACGAAGAATCTTTGCAGTATGTGGGCAGTATGGTGCTCGGCCTTAACGACGCTCTAGTTGAACTTGCAGGCAGTCTTGCGGGTTTCACTTTTGCTTTGCAAAACACCCGTTTAGTTGCCCTTTCGGGACTTATTGTAGGCATCTCGGCTACCTTCTCTATGGCATCAAGTGAATTTCTTGCTGCCAAAAGCGAAGGAAGAGATGATGCTTTAAAATCTTGCACATATACGGGTATTGCCTATCTTATCACCGTAGTTTTACTTATTCTCCCCTATCTGCTTTTTGACCCCACCAAATTTATCCCCGCTCTTATTTGTATGCTTCTTATAATTGTGGCTATTATAGCAGGTTTTACCTATTATACCTCGGTAGCAAAAGACCAACCCTTCCGTTCCCGTTTCCTCGAAATGTCGGTAATAAGCATTAGCGTTGCCGTTATTTCCTTCGTAGTAGGACTTCTAGCTAAAAAGTTTTTAGGTGTTGATGTATAACATCTACTAAGGAACAATATAATTGGAGGAATTCTCGTTATGAAACTTAATTACAAGCGCGTATTACTCGTTGGCATGGCCTTTTTCCTTATTCAAGCATTCTGGCAGGCTTACGACGCCATTATCCCTCTTATTTTAACCAATCACTTCGGCCTTCCGCAGTCGGCTTCAGGCGCAGTTATGTCTATCGATAATGTGTTAGCCGTGTTTTTGCTGCCCATTTTCGGCGCAGTTTCCGATAAGGTTAACACTCGTTTCGGTAAGCGCACACCCTTTATATTTATCGGTACTATAATTTCTGTAATTTCCTTTATTGCCCTTACATTTATTGATAATATGCAACTTGCAAGAATTATAAATGCAGGTATCCCAAATATGAGCGGCAGTGACGAGGAAATCAGAAAAGCAGCCGTAGAGCTAACAATACAAAATCCCCTTTATCTTATCGGCTTTATAGGAACCTTACTTGTAGTTCTTGTTGCGATGGCAATATTCCGCTCTCCCGCCGTTGCTCTTATGCCCGATGTTACTATCAAACCTCTTCGTTCAAAGGCAAATGCTATTATAAACCTTACAGGTACAGCGGGTGCCATTTTAGTGCTTGTTTTAGGTATGGTTTTCGCCACATCTAAAAATGTATATATGCAATATACCCCCTATGTCATTGCAGTTTGCTGCATCATGTTGGTAGGCTTTATTGTATTCCTTATAAGCGTTAAGGAAAACAAATGGGCAAAAGAGATGGAAGAAGAATCGGTAAGATTGGGTCTTGAAGATTCAAGTGATGACGCGGATAACAATAAGGAAAACAAACTTTCCAAAGCCGAATTTAAGTCCTTCCTTCTTATCCTCGCCTCTGTTGCTCTTTGGTATATCGGTTATAACTCCATTACAAGTAAATACTCCGTATACGCTACTAATATATTAGGCTTTGACTTTAATTTCACTCTTATTATTGCTCAGGCTGCAGCTATCGTTTCCTATATACCCGTTGGTATAATTGCTTCTAAAATCGGCAGAAGGAAGACGGTACTTGCAGGTGTTGCTATGCTGGCAATCGCCTTCGCTTGCGGTATTTTCGTAACTCCAAACACCCCCGAAATTATTATGTTCCCCATATTCATTTTAGCGGGTATCGGTTGGGCAACCATTAATGTTAACTCCTTCCCCATGGCAGTCGAACTCGCTAAACACGGCAATGTTGGTAAATACACAGGTTACTACTACACCGCCTCAATGGCTGCCCAAATCGTTGCCCCCATTTTATCGGGCTTCCTTTATGATATTATTGGTATGCGTTACACCTTCTTCACCTTTGGTGCGGTGTTCGTTGCCTTCTCATTTATTACTATGTTCTTCGTTAAACACGGCGATGCTGAGAAAATCGAAGAAAAAAGTTTACTAGAACATCTTGATGTGGACTGATTATGATACTTTTAGCTATAATTTTTTCTGTTCTACTGCTAATTTTTTTAATTTACATTTTGTTTCTTACAAGACCTTATAAAATGAGTCCCAAAAAAGAATTGCTTTGCGATTATGCTCATAGAGGCCTTCACGGAAACGGTATCCCTGAAAATTCTCTCTTCGCCTTTGCGGCGGCGGTAGATAAGGGTTACGGCATTGAACTTGATGTTCACCTTTCTAAAGATAAAGAAGTTGTCGTTTTCCACGATTACTCTCTTAAGAGAATGACAGGAACTGATAAAAAACTTGCAGATTTAGACCTTTGGCAACTTAAGGAACTTTCTCTTAAAGATACCGATGAAAAAATACCAACATTAAAAGAGGTTTTGGAACTTGTAAATGGCAAAGTGCCGCTACTTGTTGAACTTAAAAGCGAAGGATTTGACTATGAGCTTTGCAGTAAGGTTGCAAAGCTTCTAGAGGCTTATAAAGGTCTTTACTGTATAGAATCCTTTAACCCCTTCTTACTTGGCAGAATGAGGAAACTTCTACCTGAGTCCTTCAGAGGTGTTCTTTATACCAATCTATTGCGCGGCAAAGGCAAAAAGGTTAATTTGCTTAAGGTATTTGCTTCTTTAATGGCTCTTAATTTTATAGCAAAACCAAATTTTATTTCCTATGATAAGCTTGACCGTGAAAGCTTCCCCGTAAAGCT
>JAZRNX010000100.1:0-24443 GCA_045648365.1 Acutalibacteraceae bacterium | reverse complement strand
ATTCCCCGTTTTCATCGTAAACTTCAGCAAGAGTGATTTCATTATCATTCCAGTTCTGATTTTGGAGAATAAAACCAACCTCAAATTCTCCATCAACCTCGTATGGATGGGGATTAAATACCATAATGGGAATTTCACCGTCCTTGGCTTTAACCTGACCTTCACAAAGTTTAAAGAATGCCTTTGTAAAGAGTTGGTCTGCGATTTTTTCACCGTAACCTAAGTCTTTTAGTGCATCTTCCTCAACAGCTTTAATGCCAGAGCCAGGCAAAATATCGTGGAACTGACAGAAAGCTAATGCCTTCTTTGCTTTTTTAAGTTCCGCATAGTCAAATTCCGCATTCTTTGTAGCTTTAGCATAGCTCATCGCCTTTTCGGTTAAGGCAATTTTATTTTCAAGCCTGCGATTTGCCTGTTTGATTCTTATCATAGAAGTATAGCAACCTACCGCCCAAGCAATAAGTGACTCATTAACTGTGGGGAGATTAGATTTATCAATATCTGCAAAAAAGGCGGGTGCCGTTGAATGAACGATTTCTACCGGCTCATATCTTGCTGCAAACTCGTTGATTTCCTCGATATCCTTTCTTGAAGGACCACCGCCATGGTTACCAACGCCCCAATAAAGCAAAAATACTTCCTTGGTGTCTCTATGGTTATTAATATTGCGTTTCACCTTTAAAACAGCTTCACCTTTACTACTGTTATATCCATCGTAAATACTATGAGTAAGAATTTTGCTACCATCGTAGCCCTGCCACCAGAAGCCATCCTCTTTAACACGAAAACGACCGCCGGGACGCATAACTATGTAATTCTTAAAGCCCTTTTTATTGAGAATTTGAACAAGACCTTGAGTATGACCAAAAGAATCAATATTCATCGCAGTTTCAGGAACTACGCCAAACTTTTCTTTGAAATACTCACGACCTAAATTTATTTGTTCAATAAGGCTCTCACCAGAGGTCATAACACAATCGGGTTGAAGATACCAACCACCAATAATATGCCATTTACCTGCGGCAACCAACTTTTTAATTCTTTCGAACAGTTGGGGTTCGTGTTCTTCTACCCACTCGTACAATAATGCTTCATTATGATTGAAAATAAAGCTATCATACTCCTCACAAAAATCTGCGGCTACACGGAAGGTGGAAATGGCCTCTGCAAGACCTTCATTCCAACGCCAAAGCCACGCAGGATCAAGGTGAGCGTTACATAACAAATGCATTTTTTTCATAGAAACACCGCCTACTACAAAATGAAATATTTTAATCAAATATATTATATAATAAAACTATATAAAATTATAGGGCTTTTTGAAACTTGTCAAAAAAGCCCTATAATTTAACCCAATATGTCAAAATAGTCCAATTATTTTACCGTTTTTATCAACATCTATACGCTCTGCGGCGGGAGATTTTGGAAGACCTGGCATAGTTAGGATATCTCCGGTCAGTACCACGATAAATCCAGCGCCTGCAGATATCTTAACATTTTTGATAGTAACAGTAAAGTTTTCGGGTGCGCCGAGTTTAGTCGGGTCATCAGAAAAACTATACTGGGTTTTGGCCATACAAATTGGACAATTTGAAAAACCAAGTGCTTCAAGCTGTGCAATCTGCTTTTTGGCATTAGGCATAACGGTTATGCCGTCACCGCCGTAAACCTTCTTAACAACAGCCTCAATTTTATCCTCAATAGAGTCTTCAAGGTCATAAGAGAAGGTGAAATCTCCCTTTTCTTCTTCACAAAGACGAACTACCTCACGGGCTAAATCCTCGCCGCCCTTACCGCCTTCTGCCCAAACGGTTGAAAGAACGGTATTAACGCCAAGTTCGCGGCATTTATCAATTATAAACTCAATTTCCTTATCGGTATCGGTTGGGAAACGGTTAACTGCCACAACGCAAGGAAGCTTATAAACATTCTTCATATTGGAAACATGGCGAAGAAGGTTAGGGATTCCCTTTTCAAGAGCAACTAAATCCTCGTTGCCAAGCTCGGTTTTAGCAAGACCTCCGTGCATTTTAAGGGCGCGTACAGTTGCAACGACTACTACTGCATCGGGAGTGAGCCCTGCCATACGGCACTTAATATCAAGAAACTTTTCAGCGCCTAAATCTGCGCCGAAACCTGCTTCTGTGATGGTGTAATCACCCATTTTAAGAGCCATTTTTGTAGCCATAACCGAGTTACAGCCGTGAGCAATATTAGCGAAAGGTCCGCCGTGAACAAATGCGGGTGTACCTTCTAAAGTCTGTACCAAATTAGGTTTAATAGCATCCTTTAAAAGCGCGGTCATAGCTCCTGCGGCTTTAAGCTCTCCACAAGTTACGGGCTTATCATCATAGGTATAGCCCACAATGATTCTCGAAAGACGCTCTTTAAGGTCACTTATGGAATTAGAAAGGCAAAGAACAGCCATAATTTCACTTGCAACGGTGATATCAAATCCGTCCTCACGGGGAACGCCGTTTGCCTTACCGCCCATTCCGTCAACAACAAAGCGAAGTTGACGGTCATTCATATCAACGCAACGCTTCCAAGTGATTTTTCTAACATCAATACCGAGAGCGTTACCCTGCTGAATATGGTTATCGAGCATAGCGGCAAGAAGGTTATTTGCGGCGCCAATAGCGTGAAAGTCACCGGTAAAGTGAAGGTTAATATCTTCCATTGGAACAACCTGCGCATATCCGCCGCCTGCAGCACCGCCCTTAACACCGAAAACGGGACCGAGAGATGGCTCACGAAGGGCAACGGTTACATCCTTACCGATTCTTTTAAGACCATCGGCAAGACCTATCGTAGTAGTGGTTTTACCTTCGCCAGCGGGAGTAGGAGTAATAGCGGTGACAAGAATTAACTTACCATTCTCCCTATCGGTTTCATTGAGTAGCGCGGGGTCTATTTTTGCCTTATAATTGCCATACTGCTCGATATATTTTTCATCAACATGAGCGACTTCAGCAATCTCTTTGATATTTTTCATCTGGCACGCTTGTGCTATTTCAATATCAGATAAATAAGCCATTATATATTCCCCTCTTACTTAAAGTATTTAACTGCGGCTTCAAACATACGAATATCGTATTCGCCGTAAACATTCTTGTAAAGACCTGCGCCTATACGCTCACTGTGTCCCATCTTACCGAAAACTCTGCCGTCGGGTGAAGTAATACCCTCAATAGCATACATAGAATCATTGGGGTTAAAGTGAACATCACTTGTAGCATTGCCATCAAGGTCAACATACTGGGTAGCAATCTGACCGTTTTTAGCAAGTTCGCGAATTAGTTCTTCACTTGCAAGGAATCTACCCTCACCGTGAGAAATCGGCACATTGTAAATATCGCCTACATTTGTAAGGGATAACCAAGGTGACTTATTAGAAGCAATTCTTGTTCTAACAATTCTTGACTGGTGACGGGCGATAGTATTGAATGTTAATGTAGGACAATTTTCATCGGTATCAATGATTTTTCCGTAAGGAACAAGGCCAAGTTTTATAAGGGCTTGGAAACCGTTACAGATACCGCACATAAGGCCATCACGATTTTCCAGAAGGTCGGTAACACCCTCTTTAATTGCGGCATTGCGGAAGAACGCTGTTATGAATTTACCGCTTCCGTCGGGCTCATCACCGCCTGAGAAACCACCGGGAATAAATATCATTTGCGAAGTTTTAAGTTCTTCTGCAAAAGTTTCTATGCTCTTTTGAATACCTGATGCCGAAAGGTTATTGATAACCATAATTTTAGGTTCTGCGCCCGCATCCCTTACGGCTTTAGCGCTATCGTATTCGCAGTTAGTACCGGGGAATGCAGGAATAAGCACCTTGGGCTTAGAGGCCTTAATTGCGGGAGCGGCATATTCCTTTGCCTCAAAGGAGAAATTCTCCATAGGAGTCTTCCTATCAGGAATATTACAGCTATATACGCTTTCAAGCTTATCCTCATAAACCTTAAGAAGCTCAGAAAGAACTACCTTTTCTTCACCCAAAGTAATTTCGCCCTTATTGGTAACTTCACCGATTAAAGCGGCGCCTTCAATTTCTTCGGTTGCTTCTACAATAAACGAAGCGTAGTTATAACCGAAAATATCATACACATTTAAGAGATCAGTATTATAATCAAAGCCGAGGCCGTTACCGAAGGACATCTTCATTATGGCTTCACCTATGCCGCCTAGACCCGGTGTATAGCAAGAAACAACCTTGCCTTCGCGCATAAGATTAGTAACCTCATCAAAGGTTTTAATAAGTGACTCTGTTTTTGGGAGTTCACTGCCGCCAAGGTCGAATTCAGGGCAAATAAGGTAGACCTTATTCCCTGCCTTCTTAAATTCGGGAGATACAATATCCTTAACCTTTTCGGTGGTTACAGCAAAGGAAACCAAGGTGGGAGGAACATCAATATCCTCAAAGGTACCGCTCATAGAGTCCTTACCGCCTATTGAGCCGATGCCAAGCTCCTTCTGAGCTTCAAAGGCACCAAGCAATGCGGCTAAGGGTTTACCCCAACGCTTACCGTCTTTACCGGGGCTTTCAAAATACTCTTGGAAGGTAAGATATACATCCTCGAATTTAGCGCCCGTTGCAATAAGTTTGCAAACCGATTCAACAACTGCCAAGTATGCGCCGTGATAGGGGCTTTGTTCAGTAATAAAGGGATTATATCCGTAAGACATTAAGGAACAGTCGTCGGTATGCTTCTTCTCAACCGAAATCTTCTGTACCATTGCCTGAATGGGTGTTAACTGATGTTTACCGCCAAAGGGCATAAGAACTGTACCTGCGCCTATGGTGGAGTCAAAACGCTCTGAAAGACCACGTTTTGAACAGATATTAAGGTCAGAAGCAATTCTATTATAATTTTCTGCAAAACCACCCTTAACCTCACAGTGTTTGGGAGCGGGTTTTTCAGGAGTTATGGTTATATGTTTCTCTGCGCCGTTGGAATTAAGGAAATCACGGCTGATATCAACGATTTTCTTGCCGTTCCAGTTCATAACAAGACGGGGTTCTTCTTTAACCACTGCAACGGGGAATGCTTGAAGGTTTTCCTCTTTTGCAAGAGCTAAAAATGCTTCAACATTATGTGGTTCAACCACAACCGCCATTCTCTCTTGAGATTCACTAATAGCTAGTTCGGTACCGTCAAGACCTTCATATTTTTTAGGAACTGCATTAAGGTCAATTTCGAGACCGTCTGCAAGTTCACCGATAGCAACAGATACACCGCCTGCGCCGAAGTCATTACAACGCTTAATCATAAGAGTTGCCTTCTCGTTGCGGAAAAGACGCTGAAGTTTACGCTCTTCGGGGGCATTACCCTTCTGTACCTCTGCGCCGCAGGTTTCAACCGATTGAGCATTATGGGCTTTAGAAGAACCTGTTGCGCCGCCGATACCGTCACGGCCTGTGCTACCGCCTAAAAGGATAACAACATCTCCTGGGGTAGGACACTCACGTCGTACATTCTTAGCGGGAGCCGCAGCGATAACTGCGCCGATTTCCATACGCTTTGCGGCATAACCGGGGTGATAAATTTCATCAACAATACCCGTAGCAAGACCTATCTGGTTGCCGTAGGAAGAATATCCTGCAGCGGCAGTTGTAACTATCTTTCTTTGAGGCAATTTGCCCTTAATGGTTTCATTAACGGGCTTTAAGGGGTCAGCCGCGCCTGTAACGCGCATAGCACCGTAAACATAAGAACGACCCGAAAGCGGGTCACGAATAGCGCCGCCGATACAAGTAGCCGCGCCACCAAAGGGTTCAATTTCGGTGGGGTGGTTATGGGTTTCGTTTTTAAAGAGAAGAAGCCAAGGTTCAGTTACACCGTCTACATCAACATCAATCTTAACGGTACAAGCGTTGATTTCTTCCGATTCATCGAGTTTATCAAGTTTGCCATGTTTCTTCAAATATTTAACGGCAACCGTAGCCAAATCCATAAGGCAGATGGGTTTTGTTCTACCAAGTTCCTTGCGGACAGCAATATAGTCATCGTATGCCTTCTGCAGAAGTTCGTCTTCAAACTTAACATCATCGATAACTGTTAAGAATGTGGTGTGACGACAATGGTCGGACCAATAGGTATCAATCATACGGATTTCAGTTATAGTGGGCTCACGGTTTTCACTCTTAAAATAGTTCTGGCAGAATGCAATATCATCCGCATCCATAGCAAGACCGTAGTCACGGACAAAATCCTCAAGACCTTGTCTATCAAGGTCTAAAAATCCGTCAAGTGTTTTAACAGTTGTGGGAATTTCGTAATTAACCTTCAAGGTCTCGGGCTTTTCTAAAGTTGCCTCTCTTGCTTCAACGGGGTTAATTACATATTTTTTAATTTCATCAATTTCCATTTCTGAAAGGTTGCCGTAGAGAGCGTAAACCTTAGCAGAACGAACGATGGGACGCTCGCCTTGGGAGATAATCTGAATACACTGGGCGGCAGAATCGGCTCTCTGGTCAAACTGACCGGGTAAAAATTCCACTGCAAAAACAATAGCATCTTTTAAATCAACCTCACTTGAAGCAATATCAAGTTGTGGCTCTGAAAACACTGTTTTTATAGCATAATCAAAAAGCTCTTCGGTTATGTTTTCCGCATCATAGCGGTTTATAACTCTAACATCCTCAAGAGATTTTATGCTAAGGAGATTACAGGCGTCAGAAAGTAACGCTTTTGCTTCATTAGCAAGTTCTTTTTTCTTTTCAACAAATACTCTATAAACCATTACTTTACCTCCGTTAACGCCTTTAATGCTCGGGCTCCTATATCCTTGCGGAAATAGGCATTATCAAAATGAATTTTATCTACATAACTATATGCGGTATCTATGGCTTTTTTAAGAGTTTCCTCAACCGCTACCGCGCCGAGTACTCTGCCGCCATTTGTTACGATTTCACCGCCGTCAAATTTAGCGCCTGCAACGAAAACATTATCAGAAAGACACTCGGGTATATCCATTTTATATCCTTTTTCATAACTTTCAGGATAACCCTTAGAAGCCATAATAACACAACAAGCATTTTTATCACTAAACTTAACAGGTGTTTCACTTAAAGTTCCATTGGTAGTTGCTTTCATAACCGTAAGCAAATCACTTTCGAGCAAAGGCAAAACCACCTGAGTTTCGGGGTCGCCGAAACGGCAGTTATATTCAATAACTTTTGGTCCATTTTCAGTAAGCATAAGGCCAAAATAAAGGCAACCCTTAAATGTTCTTCCCTCACTGTTCATAGCGTTAATAGTGGGAATAAATATCTTCTCCATACACTCTGCTGCGATAGCATCGGTATAGTAAGGGTTAGGGGCAACGGTACCCATACCGCCTGTATTAAGGCCGGTATCGTTATCCCCTGCTCTTTTATGATCCATTGAAGATATCATAGGCACAACGGTTTTACCGTCGGTAAAGGATAAAACGGAAACTTCGGGGCCAGTTAAGAATTCCTCTATAACTACATTATCTCCGCTTTTGCCGAATTTTTTATTCTGCATCATTTCAACTACGGCAGCTTTTGCCTCTTCCCTGGTATTTGCAATTATAACGCCTTTACCGAGAGCAAGACCGTCTGCCTTGATAACTGTAGGAATAGGTGCGGTATCTAGATAGGTTAAAGCATTCTCCAGATTGTCAAAAACCTCATAAGAAGCGGTGGGGATACCGTATTTCTTCATAAGATTTTTAGAAAACACCTTACTTCCCTCAATTATAGCCGCATTGGCGCGAGGCCCAAAGCAAGAGATACCTGCCTTTTCTAATTCATCCACACAACCAAGTACCAGCGGGTCATCAGGTGCTACTACTGCATAGTCAATACTCTGCTCAGTAGCAAATTTTACAATCGCTTCAATATTCTTTGCATCGATATCTACACAAGTTGCATCCTTATGCATACCCGCATTACCGGGGAGTGCAAAAATTTCTTTTACCGAAGGGTTTTCTTTAATTTTTTTAATTATTGCATGTTCACGGCCACCGCCGCCAACTACTAATATCTTCATTATATTTCTCCTGATTAATGGTGGAATAAGCGCATTCCCGTAAAGGACATAACCATACCGTATTTATCGCAACATTCAATAACCGCGTCATCACGGATAGAGCCGCCAGGCTCTGCGATATATTTAACGCCGCTGCGTTTCGCTCTTTCAATATTATCGCTAAATGGGAAGAATGCGTCAGAGCCTAAAGCGATACCGTCAATGCTATCAAGATAAGCTCTGATTTCTTGGTCGGTTAAGGGCTCGGGACGAGAGGTAAAGTATTTCTGCCAATTACCTTCGGCGCAAACATCCTCTTCGTTGCGGTTAATATAACCGTCAATAACATTATCTCTATCCGGTCTACCGAGAGTATCCTTAAAGGGAAGATTTAATACCTTATCGTGCTGACGCAAGAACCAAGTATCTGCCTTTGTTCCAGCAAGACGGGTACAGTGAATTCTTGATTGCTGACCTGCGCCTACACCTATTGCCTGTCCGTCAACCGCATAGCACACAGAATTGGACTGGGTATATTTAAGGGTAATAAGAGCAATTATAAGGTCGCGAACTGCACTTTCAGGCATAATCTTATTATCGGTAACGATATTTGAAAGTAACTCTTTATTAATTTCAAAATTATTTCTGCCCTGTTCAAAGGTAATGCCAAAAACATCCTTATTTTCAATGGGAGCGGGTATATAATCGGGGTCAATTTTAACAATATTATAGTTACCGTTACGCTTAGATTTAAGAATTTCAAGGGCTTCAGGCTCATAACCCGGAGCAATAACACCATCAGAAACCTCACGTTTGATAAGCATAGCGGTTTTAACATCACATACATCGGAAAGGGCAACCCAGTCACCGAAGGAGCACATTCTATCTGTGCCTCTGGCACGGGCATATGCGCAAGCGAGGGGTGACTCATCAAGGCCTTCGATATCATCAACAAAGCAGGCCTTTTTAAGCTTGTCAGAAAGAGGGATGCCAACAGCTGCGGATGTAGGGCTAACATGCTTAAAAGAGGTAACGGCAGGAAGTCCCAAAGCCTCTTTTAATTCTTTAACCAACTGCCAACTATTGAAGGCATCAAGAAAATTTATAAAACCGGGTCTTCCTGAGAGGATTTCTATGGGAAGTTCGCTTCCATCCTTCATAAAAATTTTAGAAGGTTTCTGATTAGGGTTGCAACCGTATTTAAGTTCAAATTCTTTCATAACCGCTCTCCTTAAATTTTAAGTAATTCTTTACCAATATAATCTGCCATAATAATGTGTCCCTTATCGCTTGGGTGGAGTCCATCGGGAACTATCTCTGTATCATAGGGATTGATTATACCGCTTCTGAACAAATCAATAACAGGAACATTATGCTTTTTAGTTATCTCAATCATGGCGTTTACATAATCTTCCAAAATCTTACCGTCGTGATTAGGATTGTTTTCCTCTCTTCTTCTAAGAGGCGTCATAAAAACAATCTTAGCATTTGGATAATCGGATTTTAGTTCTTCAATAAGGGTGTTCATAGCGCCGCAGAAGGTATAAATATCTCTGCTATCTATATCTCCCATCTTTGAATCGCCGTGACCGAAGTCATTGGTACCTCCGAAAACTACGATGGCATCAACATCCTTGGACATAGTTTTTGCTCTTAAACCAAAATACAAATCATAGATGTGATAACCAGGCACGGTTTGTTTTGCAATTCGTGTTCCGCCCACACCGCAATTATACGCTTCGGCTAAACCAAAATCTCTTTTAATAATCTGATGGAAAACTTTATCGGGACCGGTTGTACCGCTGCCCTGTGTGATACTGTCGCCGAGAAAATTTATTCTTAAATTTTTAAGTTCCATATTTACGCCTCATTTTTATTTACAATTCTTGAATCGTATTTTCCACTTTGTAAATCAATATATCTTACGAAAAGCGAAACTTTATTGTCCTCATTAAGATTTTCCCAAAGGTGATTTGTGAAATTATCAATATCCATATCGGGAAGTTCTAATGTTTTAGGTTCACCTTCAAAACTTGGCAATGGATTGCCATCACACTGATATGTATGGATAAACTTGGCTCTGCCCTTTAAGGGATTAGAATATGCAAAGGTATATCTCTGGCAAGAGCTTCCGTCGCCCTCAGCAGATTTAAGAATAGACATAGCGTAATTCATATCACTATCTTCAAGACGTACAATTCCCGAAATACGAGGAGTGTAATTAGGAGCATCATCCTCAAATTCACGGGTACGAAGGGCTTGCTCAAAGGTCATCTGTCTATCCATAAGTTCATAGATAGTATCAGTCTGGTCGCCGTTTGTAACGATGGTTTTATTACCAAGCACTCTAACGGGTGCGTAGATAATAAGATGAGGGTCAGTCATTTTTGATTCATCAAATGCCTGAGTGCGAATTCCTTCGCCATCTTCAATGAATACTCTGTTACGGCTATTTTCACTTCTACCCATAATAAAATAGGCAATAACGGCATTTTTACCGTCGGCACTCTTGCCTATCATAATACCTCTGCCGTGATATTTAAGGGAATTTAATTCATTTGATACCGTTTTAATCTCCATTGCCGTTATTCCTTTCAAGTTATTCTGAAATGATGGTTTTTCCATCTATAACCGTTATTCTATCTTCACAGAAAAGTTTTACGGCAAGGGGAAGAATCTTCCACTCCGCCTCTTCCATAATTCTTTTCTGCAAGGTCTCAGGGGTGTCCCCTTCTTTTACCTCAACCGCTTTTTGCAAGATTATGGGACCCGCGTCACATTCCGCGGTAACGAAATGTACAGTTGCTCCTGATACCTTAACGCCTTTTTTAAGGGCAGCTTCATGAACATAAAGCCCATAAAAGCCTTTACCGCAAAAGCTGGGAATCAAAGCGGGATGAACATTTATCATCCTGTTTTCGAAAGCGTCACAGACATTTTCGTCGAGTATAGTCATAAAACCTGCATATACAACCAAATCTACATTTCCCGCAAGTAATAAATCGCGCATTGCCTTGCTATATGAAGAAATATCCGCATAATCTTTTCTTACTAAAATATGGGTTTTAATTCCGTTTTGTTCTGCTCTTTGAAGGGCATAGGCACTAGGATTTGAAGAAATAACGCAGGTTATTTCACCGTTTCCGAGTTCTCCCCTTTTTTGCGAATCAATAAGGGCTTGAAGATTTGTTCCGCCACCCGAAACTAAAACTGCTATTTTTTTATTGCTCATAAGATAACACCTTCATCAGAAGTAACTATCTCACCGATAATATAAGCATCTTCGCCATTGGCGTTAAGAATTTTGAGGGCTTTTTCTGCGTCCTCTTTTGCTACTACAACGCTCATACCAACGCCCATATTAAAGGTATTAAACATATCGCGCTCAGGAATATTACCAACTTTAGCTATATAATTGAATATAGGTAATATTTTGAGGGCAGATTTATCTACCTTAACGCTTTTGCCGTCGGGAAGGGCTCTCGGAATATTTTCATAGAAGCCGCCGCCGGTTATATGAGAAACCGCCTTAACATTAACCTCTTTAAAGAGAGCTAACATTGACTTTACATACATCTTAGTAGGAGTAAGCAAGGTTTCACCGAGAGATTTTCCGCCGAGTTCTTGGACGGGGCTATTTAAATCGGCATTTTCAATGTCAAATACTTTTCTAACAAGTGAAAATCCGTTAGAATGAACACCTGTAGAAGCAAGAGCGATAACGGTATCGCCCTCATTTACGGTATTTTTATCAAGGATTTTCGATTTGTCAACAACGCCTGTGCAGTAACCTGCCAAATCGTAATCATCAGGGGGCATAAGGCCAGGATGTTCTGCAGTTTCACCGCCAATAAGGGCGCAACCCGCCTGAACACAACCTTCAGCTACACCGCCTACGATATCGGCTATCTTTTCGGGATAGTTTTTGCCGCAAGCAATATAATCGAGGAAAAACAAAGGTTTTGCACCGCAACAAATAATATCATTTGCGCACATTGCAACACAGTCAATACCAATGGTATCATGTTTATCCATAAGCATTGCAAGTTTAATTTTTGTTCCAACACCATCGGTGCCCGAAACCAAAACGGGTTCGGTGATACCGGTAAGGTCAAGGCCAAAACAACCGCCAAAGCCGCCAACATCATCAAGGCAACCTTCGTTTTTAGTTCTCGCAATATGCTTTTTCATAAGTTCAACAGATTTATAACCTGCTGTAATATCAACGCCTGCTGCAGCGTAACTATCAGATTTAGAATTGCTATGCATAAGTATATATCCTCTCAAATTATATAAAGTAAAGTTTGGAATAAAATTGTTTGCAGTGCCGCTTTGAAGTGAGCGGTGCTGTACGAGGTACCGCCCCGAAGGAAAAAGTGGTGCTGCGGGCGATTTTATGCAAACTTTTATTCCTTTCCGTTCCAGCAATAGGTACACAAATCACATTCATCTATACCTATTGCCTTAATAATTCCCTCAAGGGACTGAAATTCCAAAGAAGCAAAATTAAACTTTTCGCATATAGCATTACGAAGTTTTCTACCTCTTTCGGTTTCGCCGTTGCTATATTCATCGATATATTTGAAACCTTCCTCGCCCTCAAGTTCCATAATTACTCTACGGGCGATAAGTTCCATATCACTGGTTGAGCGGGAAAAATTAAGGTATTTACAACCGTACATAATCGGTGGACAAGCTGAGCGCATATGCACTGATTTTGCACCGTTTTCATATAAGAAATCTACCGTTTCTTTAAGTTGTGTTCCTCTTACAATAGAGTCATCAACAAAGAGTAAATTTTTATCCACAATAAAATCGTGAACTGGAATTTGTTTCATCCTTGCTACTTTATTGCGGTCGGCTTGTTTAGAGGTAGTAAAACTACGGGCCCATGTGGGAGTATATTTAATAAAGGCGCGGGCGTATTTTTTACCGCTTTCATTGGAATAGCCGATGGCATGAGGAATTCCCGAATCGGGAACACCGCCTACATAATCAACATCATTTGCTACTCCCCTGCTCATATCGTACTGAGCCATTATTTCACCGTTGCGGCAACGCATTGCCTCAACATTAACACCTTCATAGGTAGAGGTAGGATATCCGTAATAACTCCACAAGAATGAACATATTCTTTTCTTTTTACCTGGCGCTACCAACTGATTTATACCGTCAGGTGTGATTTTAACAATTTCACCGGGGCCCAGTTCCTTTTCATCGGTATAACCAAGTTTTTGATAAGCAAAGGATTCAAAGGTAACGGCATATCCGTTTTCATTTTTGCCTATAAGAACAGGGATTCTACCAAATAAATCACGGGCGGCGATAATTGCGCCTTTGCTGGTAAGGATAAGTATAGAAGCGGTTCCCTCTATCTGCTCCTGCGCATATCTTATGCCATCTGCAAAGGTATCTCTCTGGTTAACCAAGGCGGCAACCAATTCGGTGGTATTTACCCTACCTCCCGTCATCGCATCAAAATATCCACCCTTTTGAGCCAAGCACTTATCAATAAGCTCATCAGCGTTATTTATAACACCTACGGTACAAATTGCATATGTACCAAACTTTGAACGAATAAGCATAGGTTGAGGGTCGGTATCACTTATACAACCTATTGCAGAAGTTCCCTTCATTTCATCAAAGATTTTTTCAAACTTTGTTCTGAAGGGTGAGTTTTCTATATTGTGAATTTTACGCTGCAAACCGATTTCCTTATCATATGCAGCAAGACCGCCTCTTCGGGTGCCTAAGTGTGAGTGATAGTCCACCCCGAAAAAGACATCCATCATACAGTCGGTTTTAGAAGTTATGCCGAAAAATCCGCCCATAATGACCTACCTTTTAAAGACTTAAATAACAAACTAGTTTTTATGCAAAGAAGAGTTTTGAAAGAGTCATGGGATCAACATATTCCCCATCTTTGTAAACACGCATATTGCCTGATGCAATTTCATCGATAAGCATTACATTACCATCTGCATCATAACCAAACTCAAACTTAATATCATAAAGTTGAAGACCTTTTTCTTTAAGGTCATCAGCAACGATTTTGGTTATCTGCTGAGTCATAACCTTAACATCCTCATACTGCTTATCGGTCATAACACCGAGTGCAACAAGAGCATCTTTAATTACAAGGGGGTCGCCCTTTTCGTCATTTTTAAAGGTCATTTCAACATAAGCGGGAAGGTCTGCGCCCTCTTCGATATAATCACCGTAACGGCGGATAAAGCTTCCTACTGCTTTATAGCGGCAGATTACCTCAAGGCCATGTCCAAAAACCTTAGCGGGAAGAACTTCCATAGTGGTATCTTCGAGATTAGCGTTTACATAGTGGGTTTTAATACCTGCCGCATTAACCTTTTCAAAGAAGTAAATTGACATACGAAGGTTTACATCGCCAACGCCATCAATAGTAAGACCTACAGAATTTTCGCCTGGGTCAAAGACGCCGTCTTTACCTGTGCAATCATCTTTAAACTTAAGAAGGCAGTTGCCGTTTTCTAAAGCAAATACATCTTTTGTTTTACCTTTGTAAATAAGTTTCTTTTCCATTGTTCTTACTCCTTTATATTTTGAAATTTAAAGTTTTTCCATCACGGAAGCGTCTTTTTCGAGTACCTTTTTAGCATCGTCACTACGCTTTTTATTAAGTTTATCTGCAAGTGCCTTATCTTCAACGGCGATTATCTGGGCTGCCAAAAGCGCCGCATTTGCGCCGCCGTCAACTGCCACCGCAGCAACGGGAATACCCGTTGGCATCTGAACAGTAGAAAGAAGGGCATCAAGTCCATCAAAGTTTGAGGATTTGCAGGGAATTCCGATTACGGGAAGAGTGGTATTAGCGGCAATAGCACCAGCTAAATGAGCAGCCATACCTGCGGCGGCTATTAAAACCCCAAAACCGTTTTCTCTGGCATTAACGGCAAAATCTCTTGCCTCTATGGGAGTGCGGTGGGCAGAATAGATATGAACTTCAAAAGGAACCTCTAAAGTTTTTAACATATCAGTTGCCTTTTTGATGATGGGTAAATCACTGTCACTACCCATAATAATACCGACTTTTTTCATTTGAAAATCCTCCTAAAACAAAAATGGGCACACTTAACTATAGGGTTAAATGTGCCCAGACGGCCGACTAAACAATAGCTCTCGCTATCCTACCCTTTGCTCCGTGTGGTGCTCCACTTTAATCCGTCAGTCGTAAAGGGCATCTTAAATTTTTCCTATTAATAAATTATAAATTTATTACCTTTTAATTTTACCACTAAATTTGCTTTCAGTCAAGGTAATTTGACCTATTTCGATAATTTTTGGAATAATGATTGATATATATCATTTTAAAAAAGAATTTTTAAGGAAATTGACTAATTCGCCTTGGTCTCACAGTAAATACAACGATATGTTTTTGTATCTTTGTCCGTGAGTTTAAATATGTGGTCGAGTTCCTGTTCGCAACAAGTAATACAACGGGGATTTTTACACTCCAAAACATTTACAAGTGTTTCGGGCATACCTACTCTGTATTTTTCGATAAGTTTGCCGTTTTTAATTACATTCACAGTAGCATCAGGGTCAACATAACCGATAGCATCAAAATTGAGGGTAATATCTGCATCGATTTTAATAATATCTTTTTTGCCCATTTTTTTACTGCCAACATTTTTAATTATGGCAACAGAGGCATCAACCGTATCAAGATTTAAAAGTTCGTAAAGTTTCATGCCGCTACCTGCGGTAATATGGTCAATTACAAACCCATTTAAAATTGAATCTATGTTCATATAGTTCCTGCCTCCTTCAAGAGTTTAAGGATGAGCGCCATTCTCATATACTTGCCGTTAAGCACCTGTTTAAAATAGCAGGCGCGTTTATCACTGTCTATGGCTACACTGATTTCATTAACTCGTGGTAGCGGATGAAGAATTGATAAATCCTCCTTGGCGTTTTTAAGCTTATCAGGGGTAAGGATATAGCTATCTTTAAGTCGTAAATAATCTTCCTCGTTAAAGAAGCGCTCCCGTTGAACACGGGTCATATAAAGAATATCAAGTTTTGGCATAACACCCTCTAAATCGGTGGTTTGCTCATAGGGAATATTATTTTTAGCCAAAACTTCCTTCTTCACATAACTTGGGAGTTTCAATTCTTCAGGGGAAATAAGCACAAAATTAATATTACTGTATCTGCTCATAGCGTTTATGAGAGAATGCACTGTTCTGCCAAATTTAAGGTCACCGCAAAGGCCGATTGTAAGATTATTAAAACTGCCTTTTTCACGATAAATGGTAAGTAAATCGGCGAGAGTTTGGGTAGGATGGCAATGTCCCCCATCTCCTGCATTGATTACGGGAACAGATGCGTTGTTTGAAGCCACTAAAGCGGCGCCTTCTTTAGGATGGCGCATAGCGATAATATCCGCGTAACAACTTACTGTTTTTGCGGTATCCGCAACACTTTCGCCCTTGGCGGCAGATGAACTGTTTGATTCGGAGAAACCAAGCACATTTCCGCCTAATTCATACATAGCGGCCTCAAAACTTAATCTCGTTCTGGTAGATGGCTCAAAGAACAGAGTTGCCAACTTTTTACCCTCGCATATATGAGCGTATTTTTTAGGGTTTTCAATAATGTCAAGGGCGGTTTTTATAAGCTCGTCCAATTCCTCAACAGTTAAATCCAAAATATCAATTATACTCTTCATTCTTTCGCTCCGTTAATAGCAAGATAATTCTTAATTCTTTCTACATTTTCGCGGTTTTTCTCATCTTCTTCAAGGTACTCTATAATATCGTAAACATCAACAACCGAGTATACTGGGAAACCATACTCCTCTCCTACCTCTGCCATAGCAGATTTCTCGGTTTGTCCCTTCTCTTTGCGGTCAACCATAACAAAGGTTGCGGCAACCTTTGTACCCTTAATTTTTGAGAGAATAGACATACTTTCTCTTATAGCAGTACCTGCTGTTATAACATCCTCAACGATAACAATTTCTTCGTTTTCTTTGGGTACATAACCTACGAAAACACCGCCTTCGCCATGGTCCTTTTCCTCTTTTCTGTTAAAGAAGAAAGGTACATCAAGACCGTTTTTAGCAAGAGCTACTGCTACGGAAACAGCTATGGGAATTCCCTTATATGCAGGGCCGTAAAGCACAGTTCTTTTATTGCCAACCTTTTCGAAGTATGCCTTGGCGTAAAACTCACCGAGTTTGCAGATTTGCTCACCCGTTTTAATATCACCCGCATTGATGAAATAAGGGATTTTTCTGCCTGATTTAGCGGTGAAATCACCGAATTTGAGAACGCCTGCATCCTCTAAAAATTTTATAAATTCTCTTTTATAGCCTTCCATTATTTTCACCTCAATCTACAAATTCTGCTACGCAACGGTTATATGCGGCAACTACGTCTTCTGCCGCGGTAATGGGTCTTCCGACAACGATATAATCAGAGCCGATTTTCTTGGCTTCACTGGGGGTCATAACACGCTTCTGGTCACCGATATCACCATCTGCAAAGCGGACGCCGGGTGTTACGGTTAAAAATTGGTTTCCGCATATTTCATGAACCTTACCCGCCTCTAAGGGTGAACAAACAACGCCGTCAAGTCCTGCTTTTTTAGCGTTGGCGGCATAATGCATAACAACCTTATCAATTGGCTCTTTTATAAGCAGGTCATTTTCCATACTTTCCTGGTCGGTGGAGGTAAGTTGGGTTACGGCGATAAGCAAAGGTCTTGTGCCATCTTCACGGGTAAGTCCTTCTAAAGCGGCTTCCATCATTCTTACTGTTCCGCCGGCGTGAAGATTACAGATATCAACATCCAAGTTTGAAAGCACATTCATTGCCTTTTTAACTGTATTGGGAATGTCATGAAGCTTAAGGTCAAGGAAAATCTTATGACCTCTCTTCTTTATCTCCTTTACAATCTGTGGGCCTTCTGCATAGAAAAGCTCCATACCGATTTTTACGAAAGGTTTTCTCTCTGTGAACTTATCAAGGAAGGCATAAACCGCCTCAGCGCTTGAAAAATCACAAGCAACTATAACATCCTTACCCATTATTTAACTCCTCCTATAATATCGCTTAATTTTTCTATATTGTATTTTTTCATAACATTTGGTAAATCGTTTATAATATTGCGGCAAACATAGGGGTCAACAAGATTTGCGGCGCCTATTTCTACTGCAGTAGCACCTGCTAGCATCATTTCGATAACATTTTCGGCAGAGGATACACCGCCCATACCGATTACGGGGATATTAACTGCATTTGCAACCTGATAAACCATTCTAACTGCTACGGGGAAAATTGCAGGTCCCGAAAAACCGCCCATTTTATTGGCGATTACGGGTTTACGGGTTTTAATGTCAATTCTCATCCCAAGGAGTGTATTTATTAAACTGATACCGTCTGCACCCGCATCTTCACAGGCCTTGGCAATGGCTACAATATCGGTAACATTTGGGGAAAGTTTAATGATAACAGGTTTTGTGGTGACTTTTTTAACTGCTCTTACAACCTCTGCCGCCGCTTCAGGACTTGTACCGAAGCTCATTCCGCCGCCGTGAACATTAGGGCAACTGATATTAACTTCAAGCCAACCTACCTGCTCACATTTATCGAGCTGCTCACAGGTATAAGCATAGTCAAGGACGGAAAATCCGCTCACATTTGCCATAACCTTTTTATTAAAGCATTTTTTTAGCTTGGGCAGTTCTTCCCCTATTACCTTTTCTACGCCTGGATTTTGAAGACCTACGGCATTAATCATACCCTGTGGACACTCGGCAATTCGAGGTGTGGGGTTGCCGAAACGGGCGTCCTTAGTAGTACCCTTAAAGGAAAAAGTGCCAAGCATATTTATATCATAGAATTCTGCAAACTCGTAACCGTAACCGAAGGTTCCACTGGCGGGGATAATAGGATTGTCAAGCTCTATACCGCAAAGGTTTACACTTAAATTTCCCATAAAATCTCCTCCTTTTCAAGAACAGGGCCATCTTTGCAAATCCTTTTATAACCCGTAATAGTTTTACAAGAGCATCCCATACAAGCACCAAATCCGCAACCCATGCGCTCTTCAAAACTCATCTGACCGCTGGTTTTTGCGGCTTTATAAACGGCTTTGAGCATGGGCTCAGGACCGCATGTATAAAAATATGAATAATCTATTTCCATCATAGCGTCGGTTACAAAACCTTTAACACCATAGCTTCCGTCTACTGTTGTTACGGTTACTCTAGCTCCGAGGGCTTTGAATTCATTTTCGTAAAACACTTCGTCTTTGGTGTTAAAGCCGAGTATAACCGAAACCTTCTTGCCCTCTGCTATAAGCTTTTTAGCAAGTAAATAAAGGGGTGGAACACCAACGCCGCCGCCTAAAAGCAAAGGTGCATCACCCGATTTAGAAAGGTCATAGCCGTTACCTAAATCGGTGAGAACATCAAGTTTTGTTCCCTCTTTCATAGCCGACATAGCCTCGGTGCCTTTACCTACAACCTTATAGATTATGGTAATAACACCCTCTTGGCAGTCGCATACCGAAATAGGTCTTCTTAAATACATTCCGTCTATCTTTATATTGATAAACTGACCTGATTTAATTAGACCTTCCGTATCACCCGAAAGCTCCATTTTATAAACAAGATTTGCTATTTTTACATTTGACTTAACAGTATATATTCCCTGTTTCATTCAAATTCTCCTATGCATCTATAGTTGAAATGGTAAGTGTGGTTTCCTCTAATACATCAAGAAGAACGCCAACTGTATCAAGAGCGGTAAAGATATTAACATTGTTTTCAGTAGCGCACTTTCTTATCTCCTGACCGTCTCTTGCGCCGCCTGCGGAATCAATATCTTTAGTGTTAATAACATAGGCAATATGACCCTGGCGGATTGCCTCGGGTATTTCATCGCTGTTTTCACTAATTTTCTTAAGAACATGGGTGCGAATTCCGTTTTTCTTCAAAAATTCGGCAGTACCTGAGGTTGCCTCAATATTGAATCCGAGATTATAGAATCTGCGGATATAGGGTAATGCTTCCTCTTTATCCTTATCGGCGATTGTTGCAAAAACCGTACCGTAATTCTGCACCTTCATACCTGATGCCTGTAACGCTTTATAGAGAGCGCGGTTTAACTTATCATCATAACCAATAGCTTCTCCCGTCGATTTCATTTCGGGGGATAAATAAGCGTCAAGACCTCTAATTTTATTGAAGGAGAATACGGGTACCTTTACATACCATCTATCCTTCTCCTTAGGATAGATATCAAATATTCCCTGCTCTTTTAAAGACCTACCAAGGATAACCTCGGTAGCAATATCTGCTAAGCTATAGCCAGTTGCTTTTGAAAGGAAAGGAACTGTTCTTGAAGAACGGGGATTAACCTCAATAATGAAAACATTATCATCCTTATCAACTATAAACTGGATATTATAAAGACCAATTATGCCAATACCGAGACCAAGTTGTCTTGCATAGCGAAGAATTGTGCCTTTAACCTTATCGGAAATACTAAAGGTGGGATATACGCTTATAGAGTCGCCACTGTGAACGCCGGTACGCTCAACGAGCTCCATAATGCCGGGAACGAATATATCTCTGCCATCGCAAATAGCGTCAATTTCCACCTCTTTGCCTTGGATATATTTATCAACCAAAACGGGTTTATCTTCATCGATTTCAACGGCGGTTTTAAGATAGTGGCGAAGTTGCTCCTCGCTACCTACTATCTGCATTGCTCTGCCGCCTAAAACGAAGCTTGGGCGAACAAGCACGGGATAACCGATTTCTTTAGCGGCGGCAATACCGTCTTCAATTTTAGTAACAGCTCGGCCCTTGGGTTGAGGAATATTAAGTTCATTAAGAATTTTTTCAAAGCTATCGCGGTTTTCCGCTCTCTCAATGGCCTCGCAATCGGTACCGATTATCTTAACTCCCCTCTTCATAAGGGGCTCTGCAAGATTAATTGCGGTCTGACCGCCCAAAGATGCAATAACTCCTTCAGGTTTCTCGAAATCAATTATATTCATAACATCTTCGGGAGTTAGAGGCTCAAAGTAGAGCTTATCTGCGGTTGTATAATCCGTAGAAACAGTTTCTGGGTTATTATTAATAATAATTGCCTCGTAACCCGAATTTTTAATGGTTGTTACGGCGTGAACGGTTGAATAGTCAAACTCGACACCCTGACCTATACGGATAGGACCTGCGCCTAAAACAACGATTTTCTTTTTATCTGTAAGAATTGAAGCGTTTTCGTCTGAATAGGATGAATAGAAGTAAGGAATATATGCGTTTGTATGGCAGGTATCAACCATTTTAAACACAGGTGTTATTCCCTTTTCTTTGCGAAGATTATATATATCAATTTCATTCAGATTCCAAAGTTTCGCGATAAACTTATCGCCGAAGCCCATCTTCTTAGCGGCTTTTAAAACTTCTATATCGCCCTTATTTTCAGATAATTTCTTTTCCATATCCGTAATATTTTTAATAGCGATAAGAAAATACTCGGTGATTTTGGTTATATCATGGAGTTCTTTTGTAGAAACGCCTCTTCTTAGAAGCTCAGCTACGCAGAAAATATTATCATCCTTGAATTCTTTAAGGTATTCAAACATATCTTCTTTGGTCATAGCAGAGAATTTAGGCATATAGAAGTGGTCCACACCCGTTTCAAGAGAGCGAACTGATTTTAAAAGACATTCTTCAATGTTTGAGCCAATACCCATAACCTCGCCCGTTGCCTTCATTTGAGTACCAAGGGTGTTCTTTGCACTTGCAAATTTATCAAATGGGAAACGAGGTAACTTGGCTACAACATAGTCAAGACGCGGCTCAAAGGCGGCGGTGGTATTAGCAATTTGGATATCCTCGAGCGCCATACCAACGGCAATTTTAGCAGTTACTCTTGCGATAGGATATCCAGAGGCTTTAGATGCCAAAGCGGAGGAACGGGAAACTCTTGGGTTAACTTCGATAAGATAATACTCACTTGTTTTGGGATTAAGGGCAAACTGAACATTACATCCACCTTCAATTTTCAATTCGCGGATGATTTTAATAGCGCTGTCGTTAAGCATTTTAAGGTCATGCTCATTAAGAGTCATAATTGGGGCTACAACCAAAGAGTCACCCGTATGAACACCAACGGGGTCGATATTTTCCATACCGCAAATAGTTATGGCGTTATCGTTTGAATCGCGCATAACCTCAAACTCAATTTCTTTATATCCCTTAACACTCTTTTCAATTAGCACCTGATGAACGGGCGAAAGTTTGAAGGCGTTAAGACCTACTTCTACAAGTTCTTCCCCATTGTAAGCAAAACCGCCGCCTGTACCGCCCAAGGTGAAGGCAGGGCGAAGAACTACGGGATAACCGATTTTTTCTGCAGCCTCTTTTGCTTCTTCGATGCTATATGTGATTTCGGAAGGAATAGTGGGCTCACCGATAGATTGGCAAAGCTCCTTAAAGAGTTCTCTATCCTCAGCCCTTTCAATACTTTTGCTGCTTGTACCTAAAAGTTCAACACCGCACTCGCGAAGAATCCCCTTCTTTTCAAGCTGCATAGCAAGGTTAAGACCTGTTTGTCCGCCGATACCTGGTACGATGGCATCGGGGCGCTCGTATCTTAGAATCTTAGCGATATATTCAAGAGTAAGGGGTTCCATATAAACCTTATCGGCAATGGTGGTATCGGTCATAATGGTAGCGGGGTTAGAGTTGCAAAGCACTACCTCATATCCCTCTTCTTTAAGGGCAAGACACGCCTGTGTTCCCGCATAGTCAAATTCTGCGGCCTGACCGATAACGATTGGTCCCGAGCCGATTATAAGTATCTTTTTAATGTCTGTTCTTTTTGCCATTTTTCTTACTCCTTATATACTGTTTTGCCGTTGCATACCGTTAGTATGCATTTTCCGTAAAGCTCCATATCCTCAAAGGGCGTTGCTTTACCCATAGAAAAAAACTCATTCGAATTTACTTTGTATTTTTCACTTAAATCCCAAACGGTAAAATCATTACCCAAGGGTATATTAAATCGTTTTCGGGGATTTATCGACATAAGCTCTATTAACTTTTCAAGGGTTATAACGCCCGTTTTAACAAGGTGGGTATATAAAACCGAAAAGGCAGTTTCAAGTCCCACTATACCGAATGCGCTTTTTTCAAGTCCTCTGGATTTTTCCTCCAAAGAATGAGGCGCGTGGTCGGTGGCGAGCATATCAATAGTACCGTCCTTAATGCCTTCTATAAGGGCTAATCTATCAGATTTATCCCGAAGGGGCGGATTCATTTTAAATCTTCCCTCTTCCTTTAAATCGTTATCATCAAGAACTAAATAATGAGGTGCGGTTTCACAGGTTATATCTACGCCCTCCGCCTTGGCTTTTCTTATAAGCTCAACGCTTTCTTTGGCAGAAATATGGCATACATGGTAGCTGCAACCCGTCTTTTTCACAAGCTCAATATCTCTTTTTATCTGCTCATATTCACTTGCGCTGCAAATACTCTTATGACCGTGGGCTTTGGCATACTCGCCTTCGTGAATATATCCGCCGTGAAGCAAATCGTTTGCTTCACAGTGAGCAACTATCATTTTGCCAAGCTTTTTAGCTTTTCTCATAGCCGCTTCCATAAGTTCGTCGCTTTGAACGCCTCTGCCATCATCAGAAAAGGCAATAGATAGTGGCGAAAGTTCATCCATAGCGGAAAGTTCTTCACCCTTCTGCCCCACCGTTATAGAGGCATAAGGGTAAACATTTATAAGATTTGCCTCGTTTATTATATCAATCTGTTTTCTGATATTCTCTGCATTATCAGGCACGGGGTTTAAGTTTGGCATAGTGCAAACTGCAGTATATCCACCATGGGCGGCGGCGCGACTACCCGTTAAAACCGTCTCTTTATAAGAAAATCCCGGCTCACGAAAGTGCACATGCACATCGCAAAAACCGGGAAAAATAACAAGGTCGGATAATGAACCCTTTATATTTGAAAGGGATTTTGAGATAACATCATTGGGGATATTTTGAGAGAGAATTTTTTTGATTTCTATTTCTTTACTCATCATTTAAAACATCCTCCTTATAAAAACAAAAATCTTGCCCGAAAGCAAGATTAAGCATACAAAAACCGACGCAGTTATATCCTGCATCCTATTATATTCACTAATCTTGCCAACCTCACGGGATTGTGCTTAAAGATTTCTTATGTATTATATCATTTATAAATTTCTTTGTCAACCGAAAAGAAGTTAAAATTTAAGAATTATTATTTCTACTATTTGTGCAAAATTTACAGAAGTTTATTTCGGCAGGGGCAGTAGGAATCTCTTCTCCGGCTATCGAACAGTCCACCGGACTGTTCTCCCAAACTCTTTGCTCCCAAGTCGGAGGCCAAGCGGGCTTAGGAAG
>JAZRNX010000099.1:0-10980 GCA_045648365.1 Acutalibacteraceae bacterium | reverse complement strand
GGTGGCTTCATACGCAATATATTTGTCAAGAACTGTCAGTTTGGCGAGGTGGAAGACCTTTTCTACGCAACGTTCTCCCAAACTCTTTGCTCCCTTCACTCGCAGAGTTTGGAGGGCGGTTCGATTCCTACTTTTCTATACAAAAAATAAACTGCAGACACTTTGGTCTGCAGTTTATTTTGGCAGGGGCAGTAGGAATCGAACCCACGGCACTCGGTTTTGGAGACCGATGCTCTACCTGCTGAGCTATACCCCTAAATCAAATTGCTAGACCATTATATAATAACGAATTCCTTTTGTCAAGGTAAAAATCTATTTTTTAAAATTTTATATTTTTCTTCATCAATAATATTTACCTACCCGCTCGGTTAAACTTTTTATATAAACTTTAAGTAGGTGTTTTATGGAATTTATAAAGGTTATTTTTACTGCCGTTTTATCGGCGGCGGCATTATTTATTATTGCTAAAATTATGGGACATAAGCAGATGTCCCAACTCGATTTTTTTGATTATATAACAGGTATAACTATCGGCTCTATTGCAGCCGAACTTGCAACCGAACTTGAAAAACCCGTTTACCCCCTTATTGCTATGGTGGTTTACGGAGTTATTACCTTCGTTTTAACCTGGATTACAAGTCATTTTCCCAAGACGCGAAAGTATATTAACGGCACCCCTACAATACTGATGAATAACGGAAAAATATACCGCAAAAATCTAAAAAAAGCCAAGCTTGATTTAACAGAATTTATGGTTCTGTGCAGACAAGAGGGCTACTTTAATTTAAAAGATATTCGTACCGCCGTTTTTGAATATAATGGTCGGCTTACCATACTCCCCGTAACCACCAAACGCCCTGCCACGCCCGAAGACCTTAATATAATACCGAAACCCGAACATATAATGACCGAAATTATTATGGACGGAAAGGTGCTTTATGAAAATCTTAAACGGCGCAGTCTCGATAGCATCTGGCTACAAAAAGAACTAGCGTTGCAAGGATACAAAAATCCAAAACAAATTTTCCTTTGTCTTTGCGATGAAGAAAATCAGTTAAATGTATTTGAAGGGGAATAGAAAAAGCGTCAGAATTCTGACGCTTTTACATATTTACGATAATCCGCCTTTTTTGATATAATCAGCTATTAAATCGCGGGCAAATACCCCATCTTGATATCTCTCTACTACGGTGAGATTATTGTATCGGTAATCCGAAGTATAGGTATCTACCACCACATAATATGTGGCATTCAAATCAATATTGTTTTTAATGCTCTGACCGTAATCACCGTAACTTATATAGTATGAAGAATTATCGGTTTCAAAGAATTTATATTTTAAATCTCTTCCTTTAATTGAGCAAAGCACTAACTGATTATCAAATGGGAAAAGAGACTGAATATCAGAATATGTTACCTGCCCTTGTTGTAGATTATAGGGACTGCGAATAGAGGTAAATCCTCCACCTAAGGCGATTTTATATTTGCTGCCCCAAACTTCCATACCGAGTTTATAGTAAAGGTCGGCAGAAAGTTGACGCATATAGGTACTATTGCGATAGTAAGCGTTATAACCTAAAACCTGGTTTGCGGGAGAGATTTCATTTTCATACTTTTTAAGCAACTGATTAACAATTGGGTCGGAAGAAAGTGAAGTATAAGAATTTCTCGAGATTAGTTCTGCCTCGGTTAAAGCAGTTTTATCATTAGCGATATTTATATAGATTTCAGCGTGAGAAATACCGCCTTGATTATCACCGCGATTCTGCAAATGGTGAACTCCGTATTCATCCTTTAAAATATAGCCCTGATGGGTATGACCGCCGAACACTAAATCCACATAACCGTTGGATAAAGCGGTATCGTAATAGGACGAAATCTGAGAAGATGCGATACTTGTAACTGTATTTCCCTTAGAATTACCGTATCCATCGTGAATCATATAAACTATAAAATCTGCACCTTTTGCCTTAAGACGCTCAGATTCCTTTTGAACAAGACTTGTAAGTTCGCGACCTACTTTAAAATAGACTTCGTCACATTTATCGACGGCTATGGATGAATAGCAATCCCCTATCGCTCCGATAATTCCTATTTTTGCGCCGTTTTTCTCCACCATTACAGAAGGTGAACAAAATTCTGATAATTTATTGGTTGAACGGTCGTATATATTAATTGCTAAAAACGGAAATTCTGCAAATTCTGCATTGGCGGCAACATATTCTTCGCCCCAGTCAAATTCGTGGTTACCGATAGCCATAGCGGTAAATCCGAGCTGATTCATCCAATCGGTGATTATACGACCTTTTGTCATATTGGATTCAGAAGTTCCTTGCCACATATCACCGGCGGATAGTAAAATCACATTATCATCGGTTTTACGGACATTTTTAAAATATGTAGTAAGTTCATCAACACCCGGATGATTATCGCCATCGGCTAATTTACCGTGAAGATCATTTATAGAATAAAAATCGAAGTAAACAAGAACTGAACCTTTACAACCGTCGCAAACACCGTCATCATTTTTATCGGTATGCTTGCAGGACGAATCAATTTTATCATTTTTGTCATTCTTATCATTTTTACTGCTTGTACTGCCTTTATCATTTTTATTGGTTTTATCTTCTGAGGCGTCATCCTGCGAATCATCTGATTCTCCATCACCATCATCAGTAAATGAGATATCCGAAGATTCAATAAAAGAATTCAAGCATATATCACATACGCTATCGCCGTTTTCATCAATGTGTGCTTCGCACTCTTTTTTCTTACCGCAACCGCACAAAATAAGGCACAAAGCCAAACACAGAAGCAATAATCTTTTTATATTTTGTTTCAAAAAATCACCTTGTTAAAAACTTAATTTTTATTTACATACAAAATAATTATATCCCCTATTCGACATAAAGACAAGTGTTTTATTTTTTATCTACATTTTTTTGAAAAAATGTTGAAAATTCACTTGCCTTTTGGGGTACTTATATGGTATCATATAGAAGAATAATTATGTTGGTTTGGTTTGCCTATTTTTAGCCGTAAACTTTTCGGTTTACATAAAAACAAACCCATCCTACACATTATATATATGGCAACCTTATTTCCCATCCGCTTTGCTGCTCTTGGCAAAGCAGAAAGAGAGTAAAAATATTATGAACAGAAGCTTCCGCCTTTCTACCGCTTTAGATGTGGACGACCTTCTGCTCGAATGTGTACCCTACGCCATCCGTTTGGCTAACGAAAAATACAAATTCAATCCACCACTTTCTATCCACGAAGTAGATAGATGGGGCAAGACAGGGACCCGTTCCGATGTCATTTTCGAGTTTATGGATGACCCTGAGTTCTTCGTTAACCAACCTGTTATCAAAGGCGCACGGGAATTCGTGCAAAAACTATCCCAGATGACCGAAATTTTTGTAACTACAGCTGTTTGGCCAGAATATATGACCCTTCGTTTTCAGAGAATTCTCAAAGAATTCCCCGAAATACATCAAGACCATATTCTTATGGGCTCCCGCAAGGACCTTATTGATGTTGATATTCTTTTCGACGACGGAATGCACAATGTCTTAAATTCCAACGCAGCATACCCCATTTTAATGCGCAGGCCCTGGAATCAGGAAGCCACGGGAATTCTTGCAGTTAATAACTACGATGAGTTTTTAAAGCTCGTTGAAACTATTGCTAACAGTTACAGCACCAAGAAAGAACCCCTTTCTTTAGATAATCCAAGTATTATCGTACTTGTAGGTCCTTCAGGTAGCGGAAAAAACGATATTGCTAAGGAACTTATTAATGAAGTGCCTTGTTTTGAGAAACTAGTAAGCTATACCACCGATAAGTTTGCCGTAGATAGAAAAGACGGTTGGTATAACTATGTAAGCGAAGAAGTATTCAGAAAAATGGCGGATAACGGCGAATTGTTTGAAGCCACCAACTATGCTCATCATGCCTATGGCTCTCGAAAGCAAGATGTTGATAACATTTTAAATAATGGAAAACACATTGTAACCGTTATGGATATTTGCGGCGCTATGGCACTTAAGACCCTTTTTCCCAATGTTATAACTGTTTATGTTAAGAGGGATAAGAAAGAGTTGATTACCGCAATTCTCGAAAAAGACTGCACGACCGAAGATAAAGCAAACCGATTACTTTCAATTTCTGCAGAATCGAGAAATGCTCAAGTATGTGATTATACCGTTAAGTTTGACAACTGTAAAAATGCCGTCCAGCAAATTCGAAATAAGCTAGGCGTTTAATTATTATAAAAGGAAGGCGTTCAAAATTACTGATTTGCAAAAAGCCAATTTTGGCAAAAGAATAATCGCCGCCATTTGCGACGGAATTTTAGTCAGCATTCTGGCTGTAGGTTTAGCCGCTCTCTTATCCGTTGTTTTGAAGTATGACGGATATATTTCCCGTGTTGATAACGCCTATGCTAAATACGAGTCGGAATACGGCATCGAATTTAAAATAACACAAGAAGAATACGCTAATCTAACCGAAGAAAAACGTGAAGCATACGATACGGCTTATGAAGCCCTCTCTACCGATGAAGCTGTACTTTATGACTATAATATGCTCATAAATCTCACCTTGCTGATTTTAACCTTCAGCGTTCTGATAGGCGTAGTCTTAGTCGAGTTTGTTGTTCCGCTATTCCTCGGCAACGGACAGACCATCGGCAAAAAGGTGTTCGGTATCGCTCTTATGCATCAAGAAGGAATTAAGATCAATAATATTCAGTTGTTTGCCAGAACAGTCCTTGGCAAATTCGCCATCGAACTGATGATACCTCTCTATATCATTATGATGATATTTTTTAATTCCATAGGAATTATCAGTATCATTTTAATGTTTGCTCTGTTTGTTGCTCAGATTATCTGTTTCTTCGCTTCCCGTACTAACTCCCCTATTCATGACCTTTTGGCAGGTACGGTTGCCGTTGATATGGCAAGTCAGAAAATCTTCGAGGACCGCGAGGCGTTACTCGAACACATTAAGGCAATTCATAAGGATATTGCCTCAAATTAATTTGGTTTATTTTTTAAAATAAAATATAAATATATTGAAAGGGAATCAATATGAAAGTTGTATTGCAAAATCTAACCAAAGTTTTTCCCAGTCGTGACAAGAAAGCAGGTAAAGAAGTTGTAGCCGTTAACGATTTCAACTTTGAAATCCCCGATGGCAAGCTTGTTGGCCTTCTTGGACCTTCGGGCTGCGGAAAAAGTACCACTCTCTATATGATAAGCGGCCTTCAAAAGCCCTCGGGTGGTAAAATTTTCTTTGGAGATGACGATGTTACTGAGCTTTCAACAGAAAGCAGAGGAATAGGACTGGTTTTCCAAAACTATGCCCTTTATCCTCATATGACTGTTAAGCAGAACATCCTCTTCCCCCTCCAAAATCTTAAGGGCAAGGACAAGCTTACGAAGGATGAGATGCTTGACCGCGCTTTAGAAGCCGCCCGTCTTGTTCAGATTGATGAGCTTATGGAAAGAAAGCCCAGCGAGTTATCAGGCGGTCAGCAGCAGCGTGTTGCCATCGCAAGAGCTCTTGTTAAAATGCCTCGCGTTCTCCTTCTTGACGAGCCCCTCTCCAACCTTGATGCCCGTCTTCGTTTGCAGACTCGTGAAGAAATTCGCCGCATCCAGAAGGAAACAGGCATTACCACTGTTTTCGTTACTCACGACCAGGAAGAAGCTATGTCTATTTCCGATATTATCGTTGTAATGAAGCTTGGTGTTGTTCAACAGATTGGTGAGCCCCAGAAAGTTTATGATGACCCCACCAACCTCTTCGTTGCCAAATTCCTTGGTACTCCTCCCATCAACGTTCTTGAAGGAACGGTTAAGAGCGGCAAGGTTTATATCGGCGAAGAGGCAGTTATGGAAGTTAATAATGTTGAAGACCAGGATGTTTACATAGGCATCCGTCCCGAAGGTATTGAGCCCGCAGAAAACGGCGTTTTAGAGTGCAAACTGAGTAACGTTGAGGTTATGGGCCGCGATGCAAGTGTGGTAGCAAATCACCCTGCCGCTCTCACCCCCGTTGTTCGCGCAATTATCAACTCTGATATCCGCGTTGATACCTCTGCCGAAACCGTTAAGTTTAACATTAAGCCTCACAAGTTCTTCCTCTTCAATAAGGAAACTGAGGAACGCATCTATTTCGAGGTGAAGTAATATGGTAGATAGTAAGCATTCTTGGAAAGCGTGGCTTTATCTTTCACCCGCTATCATATTGCTGCTTGTTTTTACCGTATGGCCTATCTTTAATACTCTTCGTATGGCATTTATGAATGGCTACGGAAATATGGCAGCCATGGGTGGCGCCACCTTCGAATTTGGTATTGATAACTTCCTTAAGGTTGTCGAATATAAGCAGTTTTTACAGTGTCTGCAGAACACCGCTATTCTTTGTGTTGCAACTGTTCCGATTTCAACTACTCTGGCTTTGCTTATCGCAGTTGCTCTAAATTCTATCAAACCCTTGCAGAAGACCTTGCAGACCATCTTCTTCCTCCCCTATGTTACCAACTCCATCGCCATAGGCATGGTTTTCGCCGCAATGTTTAATATCGTTGGTCTAAAACAGGGCGGCGCAGGAGCAGATACCTGGGGTATTATTAATAATGTTATTGAGTTTTTCGGCGGCGAGCCGATTAACTGGATAAACGCAGGTTCGTCCTATGTTGCCAATATGGTCGTTATGATAGTTTATATTGTTTGGAACGCTCTTCCCTTTAAAATTCTTATTTTACTTGGCGGACTTCAGAGTATCAATAAGCAGTATTATGATGCCGCTAAGGTTGACGGAACTCCTAAAGGTCGCGTGCTCACCCGCATCACCATCCCCCTTCTTTCCCCCATGCTTGCCTATGTTATTATTACTGGCTTCATCGGCGGATTTAAGGAATATTCAAGTATCATCGGTATTTTCGGTGATAAAATGGGTCCCCCAGACGACGCAGGACGACTCAACACTATGGTTGGATTCGTTTACGATGCACTGGAAAGAGACCGTCAAGGTCGCGCCAGCGCAGCGGCGCTCATTCTGTTCGCGATAATTCTTGTTGTTACCTTAATTAATAATAAGGTAATCAAGAAACGCGTTCATTATTAGGAGGTGCCGCTATGTCTAAAAGCAGTTTAAATGTTATGGAAGCAAGAGATATCCAGAAGCTTACCGCATCTCAGGCAGTTTTCCGCGGTGCAGGTAAATTTATAACCTATGCCTTCCTTATGATTATGGCGCTTATCGTTCTCTTCCCGTTCTATTGGATGATTATTTCATCCCTTAAAACCTTGGCAGAGTACCGTCAGGCCGTTCCTACCTTCTGGCCCCGCCAGATGATGTTCAGCAACTACACTGAGGCATTTACAGCCGCTAATTTGGGTGATTTGTTCTTAAATACCCTTTATGTCGGTCTTGTTTCTACCGTGCTCAGCTTAGTTATTACCGTTCTTTCAGCATTTGCGTTTGCCCGATTGGAATTTAAGGGTAAGGAAACCCTTTTCGGCGCCTTACTTGCTACAATGATGATTCCCGGTGAGTTATTTACCATCACCAACTATATCACCATTAACCAACTCGGTTGGATGCATACATTTACAGCCCTTATCGTTCCATTCCTTGTTAGTGTATTTTATATTTATCTTTTGCGCCAGAACTTTATGCAGATACCCAATGAATTGTATCTTGCCGCTAAGGTTGACGGCACAACCGATATAAAATATTTATGGAAGGTTATGATTCCCTTAGCCCTTCCCACCCTTATCTCCATTACCATACTTAAAATGATGGGCGCTTGGAACTCTTATATCTGGCCTAAATTGGTAGCTAACGACGATGCTCACCAGTTGATTACCAACGGTTTGCGTAACGCCTTTACCGATACCTCAGGTCAGGCCAATTACCCCGTTCAGATGGCAGCCGTTGCCATCGTATCCGCACCGCTATTCTTAGTTTTCCTCTGCTTACGCAAGTACATTATGTCGGGCGTTAGCCGTAGCGGTATAAAAGGTTAATAGACATTAATATATAAATGTCTGTTATATATTAAAACAAAAAACAGAAAGGAATGAAAAAGCTATGTCCAAAAGAATCATAGCAATACTCTTAACTCTTGTTTTAGCGCTTGGTATGTTCGCTATTGCAGGTTGTAAAGGTGGCAGTAATGCAAAAAATGCCTTTGTGGTTCCCAAGGAAGGATTTAATCCCGATGAGGCGGTAGAAATTACCTTTACTCATACCATGGGCGCCAAGCTTCAAGGTGTGCTTGACACATATATTGAAGAATTTAATAAAATTTACCCCAATATCACAATCACCCATCAGTCAGCAGGCGGCTGGGCAGATATCAATGGTCAGATTAATACCGAAATCGCCGGTGGTACTCAACCCAACATTGCATACTGCTATCCCGACCACGTAGCTATGTATAACATTGCTAAATCGGTTGTAACACTTGATAACCTTATTGCCAGTGATTTCGTAATCCCCGGCACCGAGGAAGTTTTAGGTCTTACCGACGCTCAGAAAAATGACTTTATTGAAAGCTACTACAACGAAGGTATCGTTTACGGCGATGACCAGATGTACACCATGCCCCTCAATAAGTCTACCGAAGTTTTATACTATGACAAGACATTCTTCGAGAAGAACAATCTTAAAGTTCCTACCACTTGGGACGAACTTTGGGATACTTGCGAAAAGATTTTAGCAATTGACCCCGACTGCTATCCCCTCGGTTACGACGCTGAGGACAACTGGTTTATCACCCTCTGCGAGCAGATGGAAACCGGCTTCACCAGCGCTGAGGACGGCGGTCAGTACCTCTTCAATAATAAGGAAAACAAAGCATTCGTTAAGGAATTGCGCGAATATTATCAGAAGGGTTACTTCACCACTCAGGAGCTCTACGGAAGCTATACTTCTAACCTCTTCGTAGAAACCACCGATACCCGTTGCTATATGTGCGTTGGTTCTTCAGGCGGTGCTTCCTATCAGATGTCCAATAACGATACCGGCGATGGCTCCTTCGCTTTCGAGGTAGGCGTTGCTCCTATTCCCCAGTACAGTGAAGATAACCGCAAGGTTATTTCTCAGGGACCCAGTCTTTGCATTCTTAAGGGCGCTAACACTACCGACCAGCAGGTTATGGCTTCTTGGTTATTCGTTAAGTTCCTCTGCACCAATGTAGAATTCCAGGCAGAGTTCTCTATGGCTTCGGGTTATATGCCCGTTCTTAAGTCCGTTGTTGAGAACGAGAACTATGCAGCTTGGCTTGCTAAAGGCAACGGCTATGAGTATTTAGTTGCTAAGTGCGTTCAGGTTGGTATTGACGGTCGTGACGATTACTTCGTATCCCCCGCCTTCAACGGTTCTTCTACCGCTCGTACTCAGGCAGGTTCTCTCCTCCTCAAGTGCTTAAGCGGTGAAGCAGCTGACGATAAGGCAGTTGACGCTTTAATCGACCAGGCATTCCAGGACGCTCTTGACGAGTGCGAATATTAATTTTAACAAGTAATGGTTATGAATATGTTTAAACGACTTTTATCATTATTAGTTGTTCTTTGCCTTATAATCGGCTGCTTTGTCGGTTGTAAGGGCAAAGACGGTAGCGGGAACTTTGTTGACTACGTTGCAGAGACTAAACTCGACCAGGATTCCGATACCAAAAAAATTGAGGTTACCGTTAAGAGTTATATTGACGGTGACACTACCCACTTTAATGCCCCCTCTGATATTGCCGAAAACGGCGTTTTAAAGGCGCGTTATATGGGCGTTAATACCCCCGAATCAACGGGTAAAATTGAAGAATGGGGCAAAAAAGCTTCTAACTTCACAAAAGAGAAATTAATGAATGCTAAGTCCATCATCGTTGAATCAAACGATGATAAGTGGAATGTGGATTCAACGGGCGGCCGTCATCTCGTTTATGTATGGTATAAACCCGCAGATTCTGATGACTATAGATGCCTAAATCTCGAACTCATCCAGAACGGCTTATCCATTGCCTGCGGTACCACCGCAGACCGTTACGGCGAAGCCGCTTCTGCCGCCTTCCAGCAGGCGAAAGCTCAGAAGCTTCACGTTTTCTCAGGCGAAAAAGACCCCGATTTCTTCTATGGCGATGCCTATGAGCTTGATATCAAGGGTCTTCGCACCAATATTTCCCTTTACGATAACTTAAAGGTTGCTTTTGAAGGCGTTGTTACCCGTAATAACAACAACTCGGTTTACGTTGAAAGCTATGATGCAGAAACCGATATGTATTACGGTATGTCGGTTTACTACGGTTACGAAACAGGTGAACTCCTTAATATCCTTAAGGTTGGAAACCTTGTTCGCGTAGTTGGTACTGTTACCTATTATGAAACCGGTGGCACCTGGCAGGTATCGGGACTTAGCTTCCGCGAGTTCAAGCCCGAAGACCCCGGCAACACCATCAAAATCAGTGAAGGTCACAAGGCCTCCAATAGAGTAACTTCCCCCAGCACCTTCCTAACAGGAACTATTGAGACCGAAGTTATGAAGGAACTTGGCTCTGAAGAAACCGAGATGAAGACCTTTACTTATGCCGACCTCGCTATGAGCACCTCTATCGCTATGAAGAACTTAAAAGTTATAGATGCCTATACCACCCATAACGGCGGAGATAACGATGGCGCTATGACACTTACCTGCCAAGCAGACGGTACCACAATTGATGTTCGTACCATAGTTCTTTACGATGCAAACGGAAAAATGATGACCGAATCTGATTATCTTGGCAAGACCATTGATGTAACAGGTATTGTTGATTATTTCAGCGGCAGTTATCAGGTTAAGGTGTTTGAGACCTCGGATATTAAAGTACATTAAGTGTGATTTCTAATTGCACTATAAAAAGGAGATAAAAATATGAAAAGAATCATTGCTATGGCGCTTTCCGTTTTAATGCTTCTTACCCTCTTCGTAGGTTGC
>JAZRNX010000098.1:0-3505 GCA_045648365.1 Acutalibacteraceae bacterium | reverse complement strand
TCATATATAAGAACCTCACCCATTTGCAAAATCATAGATTTTGAATGGGTACCCGAGAACCTTGCCACGCTTCGCGTGTAAAAATCTCCTTGCTTTACAAATTTGTGCTGTTAGTATCTGTAAACACAAGAGATTTATACTTTATAAATTATCTTTTCAAAACTTCTTTAATTATGATTTAAAGCTTTTTTTATGAGTGCGATTTTTTCATCAAGCAGATCTTTGGTGTGGTCCGGATTTATACTGATATAAACCGCCTTTGACAGTTTTTCCAAAGTTTCAGGACACATTTCTGCGTGATAATCCGGAACTATATCTTTATTTGCCGCCATTTTAAACGGATCCATCAACGGATTGAATGCTCCGCGCTTTTCAATAATAGGAGTCCAGTGTTTATAAATGTGTTTTCCCGTATCTATAGGCAGAGTTCCGTATATACCCTCAGCAACTGCAAAGCTTCTTGCATCTTCTTCGCTTTCAAACTGCAACGCCAATGTAGTTGCGCAATCTCCCTCGATGTCATTTGAGGGAATGAATTTGCAATAACCCTTTAACTGATCCATCATATATTTTTTATTTTTCCTGAGATCCGCTAATATACCGTCAAGACGCGAAAGCTGTACATTCATAACAGCGGCGCATAGCTCGTTGGAGCGATATTCATTGCCACAAAATCCTTCGGTCGTAAAACCTTGCATCTGGTCTCCGAAAAAGGCAATCGCACTGCTGTCCTGATAAATAAGGGCACGTTCGAAAATTTCGCGGTTATTTGTCAGCAATGCACCGCCTTCTCCGCAGGAGATGATCTTGAAATAGTTAAAACTCAATGCGCCGGCATCACCGATGGTACCAAGGCGCTTTCCGCCAAAGCTTCCGCCATCCGACTGGCAGGCATCCTCCAAAACAAAAAGGTTATGCTCCTTCGCTATATCCATAATAGCCTTCATATTACAGGGAAAACCTTGTATATGTACCGGAATAATCGCTTTTGTGTGCTTCGAAATCTTCTTTCTTATATCTTCAGGCGAAATGGTCAGTGTGTTGTCCACTTCCGCAATAATCGGAATTGCACCCGCTGCTACAACTGCCATAGCTGTTGCAATATAGGTATATGCCGGTACAATAACCTCATCGCCGGGGCCTATGCCCATTGCAACTAACGCCGACGTTAATGCTGCGTGTCCGCTTGACAAAAATATAGGATATTTGCAACCAAACAAATCCTTAAGTTTAGCTTCAACCTGCTCAGACTCCCTTAGCCCATTATTTATCTTAAATAAATCTCTTGCCAAAATAACCTTTTCTAACTCTGCCAACTCTTCTTGACCTATTCTATACATATAACTTTACTCCTCGTCTATTAGTTTTTGAATATGTTTTACTGATTCTTTTACCAGATAAAAATCTGTATCATCATGATATTGCTGAATATGTCCGTACAAAAACATATCTACCTCGTATCCTCCTCGGCAAACAACGTCTTTTTTCAACCCTCCAACGCCCTTTTAATGTATTTATAGCTTTGTCTTAAGCTTTCAATGGGATCGTCTTCGCAAATATCCTGCTCTACAACAAAATGTTTTATCCCACAATTGAGTGCCGTTTTTATAATTCCCTCGAAATAAAGATTGCCATTTCCTAACTCGGCAAAGGTATGTCCCTCCTCGGTGCGTTTCATATCCTTAAGGTGTAATATTTTAACACGCCCTTCGGTTTGCTCTAAAAAATACCGCACATCATATCCGCCATCATGTAACCAGTATGTATCCGGCATAAAATTAACTGTTTCAGTTTCAAATCCCTCTAAGAAACTGAACATCGGAATCTCTCCCGAATCAAGTTTAATAAACTCGTAACCATGGTTGTGATAAGAAAACGTAAACCCTTTGTTGTTTGCCTCTTTTGCAAACATATTTACTCTTTTTATATAAGATTTGGTGTCCTGACACTCGGAAAAATTTGAGCTGACTCCAATATCTTTAATATTATATTCTTTACACAAATCAAACCATTCTTTTGATTTTAATTCACACTCGGATAAATTGGTCAAAACACCCAAAATCGTAAGTCCCTCTTCTTTAGCAGCCTTTGCATGAGAACTTGCCAAATCTATGGAACCAAAAAGTTGAACGGAATCATATCCTATATTCTTAATTGCCGCAAGTGTAGTTTTTATTTCATCGCTTGACGTAAGCTTTTCTCTTACAGTATATAACTGTGCTCCCATATATTTCATAAGCCGTCTCCTTTCTTGCAATTATATATTAGCATACGAAATCGTAAAATACACCTCTAATATTCTCTAAAAATTCGCAAAAATTCACAAACCTATTGCATTACATTTCGTTGTAGTGTATAATTTTACGTGTGAGGTGATAGTAATGCTTTACCAAAAATTGCTTCTCGGGAGCAATCCATTTTTTATTTCTGTCAGAAAAACTTTTAAATTCGAAACACATCGTCATCCCGAGTTTGAGTTAAGTTATTGCTTAAAGGGTGAATATAACGTCATTTGCGAAAACAAACTATACTCACTAAAGCAAGGGGATTTTTTAATTATTTCGCCGATGGCTTCCCACGAAATTCCTGCAAATAATAGATATGGAGAAATGCTTACCATCGATGTGGGTTATGCATTTCTTGGAGAATTTTTCAAAGAATTTACAAATCACACTACCACCTGTCGCTTGTATCAAAAAAACGATTCTACATCCTATAGTGCAAATAATGAGTTGGTGGAGTTATTGGAAGAAATCGCGCGGATATACAAATCAAACTCGGCATTAAAGGAACTGAATATTAAGGGGAATCTTTATAAAATCAGTGCTTTGCTTTTGCAGATAACTTGTGATGTCGATAATGATACTGCTAAAAATAAGAAAATGACCGATATTGAAAATGTAGATATAGCGCTCGAGAAAATATACAACAACTACTACGAACCGCTTAACATTGAAGATATAAGCACATCCTGCGGATACAGCAAAAGCAATTTCTGTAAGATTTTCAAAGCCATAACGGGCGACACCTTTCACAACACTCTAAACCGCCATCGAATTGAAATCGCGTGTATGCTGCTGAGCGAAACCAACTATACCATTGAAAGAATTGCCTGTGAAACCGGTTTTGCAGATTCGAAAAGCTTTTGTCGCGTATTTAAAAAATTTATGAAAAAAAGCGCAGGTGAATACAGAAAATATATAAAAGCGAGGTGAATTTCACCTCGCTGTTGCTATGTATAGGTCAAAATATGCTGTTTTCGTCAAAAATTTTTCTTCAAAACCACCCCAAAACCCAGTATTCATAAGGCTTTACAGCTCTTGGTGTTATTATAACACCAGCATCGATTCTTCTCACAATTCCTGTTGCTTTCATATATAAGAACCTCACCCATTTGCAAAATCATAGATTTTGAATGGGTACCCGAGAACCTTGCCACGCTTCGCGTGTAAAAATCTCCTTGCTTTACAAATTTGTGCTGTTAGTATCTGTAAACACAAGAGAT
>JAZRNX010000097.1:0-1514 GCA_045648365.1 Acutalibacteraceae bacterium | reverse complement strand
TAACCTTAGTTTGTGCCATTGCCATTCCTAAGCTCAGGAAAAGGCAGGCCAAAAACATAGTTAGTCTTCTTTTCATAAATTTCTCTTGTTTATATTAAAAATTAGTTAATTGTTATTAAGTGCTTATCCATTGTTTCGCCTCCACTATATTATATATATAATAATGTGTAAACGATATACCTCCGGGCAGGAGGTGCATGGGAATAGCAACCCATTTTAATTCGAGTTGCAAAAATAATACATAAAGTTTAAAAACGCAAATATTTATTTAAAAAAAATAACTTTTACCTCTAAAGTGTTAACAAAATGGTATTCTTTTGATTTAAATCATTTATTTTTATGAATTTTTACTATAAAAGAGGTTGCAAAGTGTAATTTTGGCATATTCAACACCAAAGAGAGGCTTTTTGTAATAAACAATAACACAGGCAAAACATCGAAAACGATTTAACAATTACAAGTTTTCTGCAAAATTCTTGTAATCCGATTACAAAGGCCTTGTAAAACTTTTACAAAAACTCTGTAATACCTCTACAAGGGCTTTGTAGAGGCGTTACAAGAGCTTTGTATTTTTACAAGAACACATAAGTTAGGTGCCTGAAACTGAATTAATAATCATTCTGTTCGCATCAGCCACCTGCTTGTCATCAATCTCACGGATATATACAAGAGTGGTTTTGGTGTTTGCATGTCCCAATGCCTTAGAGATAACAGATAATTCTACATTTGAGCTATACGCAAGACTTGCCCATGTATGCCTTACTACATACGAAGTTAGAGTGCCAGATGTTTTAGCCATCTGGGCTAAATGTATCAGAGCTTTGTTGTATTTGCATAAGACTTTTCTGTATGCCAATTCTGTCTGTTGGTTTTCATCATCGGGAATCAGGGGAAAGATGCGTTTCCTTTCTTCTGTATGATATTTGTTTATAATTTCAAGTATGCATGGTTCTATAGGGATTCTTATTTGTTGCCCAGTCTTCCTTCGGCAGTATGAAATATAGCCCGCATGGATATTTTCATGTGTCAAATGCGACACATCGACAAAAGGCATTCCTAAAGCATAGAAACTGAAAACAAATACATCTCTGGCAAGACTATCAAATGAATTATCAGATAGTGTTAGTCTCATCAGTTTCTTTATATCTTCTATCTGCACAGAACGTTTTCGTGTTTTTGTCATTCCTGTGAAAACCCCATTGAAGATTTTATCATCAGCTATATTATACCGCTTTGATACCATATTGTATAATGAGCGTAATGAACGCATGTAGCATGAAATAGTATTGAGCGTAATGCCTCTGTTTTTAAGCCATCTCTCATAGCATTCTAAAATATTGGAGTCAAACTTACTCATAGGATAATCACAGCCAGCATAGTTGGCAAATGAGCGAGTTGCTGTTGCATAATTGTCTTTTGTCTTGATACTACGTAAATCACCAAAGGCGATACCGGATTTCAGGGAAGTGAGAATGGACCGCAGCACCCAGAAGAGGGTGGAACTGCATCTCCAT
>JAZRNX010000096.1:0-7691 GCA_045648365.1 Acutalibacteraceae bacterium | reverse complement strand
GACAACCACTGGATTCAACTCCTTGGCTCACAGAACGACATGGCTACGATCCGACTTCCCAATGGGTGCGGTGTTCTGTATTAAACAGTTATAAGTTTAGAGTTATGAGTGGCTTCGCCGCGTTATGATTTGCCACAAGGCAAAGTTTTGGTGTGTCAAAGGCACAATTTATATCGTCGGCAGAGCCGACTCATTAACTTTTCGCGAAGCGAATATCATAACATTTGGCGTAAACCAAATTCATAACTTTTAACTTATAACTTAAAAAAGGCTCGGGAATCCCGAGCCTTTTTGGTTTTAATTAATGCCTAAAAGCTGTTTGCGAAGGCCTATTAAATCTTCTTCACTCAATATTCCATCGCTGTTAATATATGCGCAGTAGGGGTCCATAAAGTCATCTGCACCCAAAGTCTTATCAAGATACTGGGCAAGAAGCGCCAATTCCTTTATATCGGCAGCGGTCTTCTTATAATTACCCGAGATATACTGCGGACCTTCCTTCTCGGTGTTATTGAGATAATCTGCAAGGAACTGAACATTGTATTTGAATTCCTTAGCAGTCTTCTTAGCTACGGTAGAAATATCAATTACTTCTCTTGCGTTGTTAAGTACCGCTGTTGCATTACTGTTCGAAATGGTACTGCCCGTTTCTTCAGTATACTGATAGTAAATATCACTGAATGACATATCTGCTTCGCCAGTCCAGTTAAATCCAAATCTGATTTCAGAAATTCCAATTTCTTCTGCAGTTCTCATAGTACCGGTTGCGGCGTTAAATGCGTCAACCAGTTGAGCTTTCCAATTATCGCCTGCTACATCTCTAAGAGAGATTCTATTCCAATCTGTATGTAAAATCGAGAAGTAGAATACCCTGACTGTTCCCGCTGAGAAACTTTCTGCCCAGTCTCCGTTTTCGTCATAAATATAGATACGGGCAACGACATTTTCACCCTGGATTGCCTTATCTATCTTGTAAGAGAGATAAATATCGTCAATTTCTGAAAGTTTAACACTAGAAGAAGCTACATACTTAATTGAGCCTCCGCCGGCATTACAGGACTCATTACCAAAGTTCTCGCCGCCCACACCTTGCAAACTGTAATATGTATCGGAGTTTGCAGAAGTAATAGGCTTAGCGGTATTTTCCTTGCTATACCTATAACCTAACAAGCTGGTGTATGTATAGTATTTGCTCATGGTAAGAGCTGCCTTCTGGCCGTTTTTACCTAAAGTTCCTGAGAGTGTTTTATAATAGGGATTTGCACCTTCGTTGAAGGTATAATACATACCGGTAAACAACATATCGGCAGCGCCGCCCACGTTGTTCCAGCTGAAATGGATTTTGTTTATGATTATTTCTTCTGCACTGCTTACGCCGTGGGCTTCCATAAGCCAATCTTTCCAGTTTTCGCCAAACTGTTTGCTCATAGAAGTATGTACCCACTCGGTATTGCTTGTATCTACATACAGTACGGTTGCGGTTGCAGGGTTGCCGTAATGCGCAAATCCCTGACCATTATTGGTGCCGTTATAGATATAAATTCTCGCGGCAATTTTTCCGTTTTTGATAACATTTTTAACTTTATAAGAGAAGTAAATATCATCAATATCTGCAAGGGTTACACTATCAGCAAGGGTATTGGTCTGCTCAAATTCTATATATCCCTTCGTGTCATTGCAACCACTATCGGCAATAGTGCTGCCAACGCCGTTTACCGTATATACAGGTTCACCCTCAATACCTTCGGTAATATTATTGGTGGTAATGACATTTGAGTTATCCTTATTGGTTACAGGATCTAAAGCGCGCATAACCATATCTTTTGAAGATTCAAGGACATTATCCACCGCGTTGCCAATAGCCGAGAAACCATTAACTTCGATTTCGGAAATAATTCCGCCAACCTTATTGATATGAGAGAAGTATTTAGGATTGGAATCAACAATTTCGATTCTAACACAACTAATCTCTACAGGTGCAAAATTGGCTGCATAAAGGCCATAGTATTCGGGAGTTTTTTCTTTGACAGTGATGATTTCATCATCGTTTTCGCCCTCTATTTCACCCGTATCAAAATCTACGGAAATATCGGGGTCGCCCTCGCCATCAAAAATGTCTTCGCCCTTTTCGCTATCATCCGATTCCGGAACAAACTCTTCCCCATCGCTTAAAATCTTTTCGGTCCAGGATTTAATGGGTGTAGCATTTTCGGCGAAAACTTCATCTCGGCTGTTACCAACAAAAATGTTCATTTTAGAAGGTCTATAATCTTCTAAAAGACTGGTGTAAACCGAAACATTATCAACACAGTTAACACTCTGAAGGTTAAGGAATATATTTACGGAAGTATCATTGTTTTTGCCGCCGTAATAGGTGTAAATAGTACCCAAATCACCGTCAAAGGCATTTTCAACCACTTGGTAATCGCTCCAGTCAGACCAAGCGGGAAGCCATTTATCCATATGCTCGTTGGTGAGGGTATCGCCAACATAAAGGCTCAAATAATCGGTACGGTTTAAAACAACATTTTCGTAATCTGCTTTGTTTTTATTAAAGCCGTTTGCCTCAATTTCTGCAATTTCAAAATCTCCCGATGAAACGGTAGCAACCACCCTTAAATAAGATGCTGTTAGAGAAGTATCTATAAAGTACTTTTCAAAGACCTTTTCACCGCTTCCTTCATCAACTTTATACTGATAAACCAGGGCTGATTCATCATTAACTGCATTCTCGGATGAGGATGCATAGAATTTAACCGAAGAAATATTTGCAGAATTTGAAACAAATCTAATGTTATCAATAACTGCGTTTTGATAGAGATTATAGTTGTACTCTACTGCATTTCCATTTGACTTGATGCTTACAAAGGTTTCGTAATCATCATCATAAGTGAAGGTGTGGTCTTTTCCGCCATATTCACTCTGGCTAACGGCGATTTTGTTGCCCTCGGTATCCACACGGTTAAGAGCTACGGGAACATGGGATAATAAATTTTCTTTTTCGATAGATTTAATATATTGTCCACCATAAACACCAAGTTCGGAAATACGGATTCCGGTTCCTTCGTAACCTGTGTTATTTGCTACGGCTGCTTTATAATTTGCTAACGGAAGTGTCACTTCGAAGCTTACATATCTGGCAGCAACGGCATTTTTCATAGTGAAAATCTGCATTCTGGTAGTATTTACGGTATTATCGTAATCAACTACAACGCTCTTGCCGTTAAACAAATTGTTAAGGTCGTTAGAAGCATGAATTCTATATTTGCCCGTTTCGGTGTTTGTTCCTGCATAACTTGCAAAGAGAAATTTATCGATAGAATAGGTATCTCCCAAATCATAGTAAATATGAAGGGATGTTGTATCTCCATCATAATACATTTTATAGTTACCGCCAACTGCTACCTGAGTTGTTGAATCGGCATCATAAAGATAATTTATAGGATAAACTTTTTCATCGAAAAGGCCTGTAAATCTCTGACGGTTGCCTGTATCCGCTCTAACATATGACTTAGTGGAGTTTCCGGTCAAAAGATTGTTACCTAAAGTCTTTACGGCATTAGAACTGAATTCCGAAGCGCTAACATCATAATCCTTAACAGCACCATAAACACCAAATTCGTTCAAACGAACAAATCCGTCAAATTCCTCCAAATCCTTTGCAGGAACATAAATCCTTACGGCGATATATTTTGCTATTAACTCCGGACCGTTTGCGAAATCATACATCTGAACCCAAGAGGAATCTCTATTAATATATGTAAAGGTAAGAGCCTCTTTGGTAAACAAATCTGCTTCGGTTTTAGCTGCGTATATTTTATATTTATAATTGCGAAGAGCGTTTTCATAAGCAGAAACAACTGCGGCTTTTTCAATAACAGCGTTTTTGCCTAAATTATATACGATTTCGAGAAAAGCGCCGTCATTTTTAAAATCTCCGGCCTCAATGCTAACGGTTTTATTTAAATTGCCGTCTGTAAGTTTTTTACAATCTACACTAAAACGCTCTACCTTCTCGTTGCTTACGCCATCATAGTAATTTACGATGGGTTTTATACCTTCAAGAAGATTTTTATCATATATATTAAATTCTGAATCGTTATATGTAGAAACTGTGTTGCTTACTTCTACGCCTGAAATTTCCTTTAATTCCTTGGCGTGTTCGATAGCGGTTTTGAAGGCATCTACATTATGTACGCCATCTGTGTTAATGCTCTCTGCTGCATATACCCAGTCACTTACATTCCAGTTTGCTGTTTCTTCTTCAGTGGGAAGCTCAATGTAATTGATACCAACAACAGAGCCAAGAGTCATATTAACAGCCGCATTATTCGCGCTATCAGCATCGCAAAGCTGCATCTCAATTCTTGAAACCGTATTAGCAGTACGGAATCCTTCTAACCAGTTTTCATCAAGACCTGCTGCAGTAACGATATCTGAAAATTTAACGGTTTGAACCTTCCCGAGCATTCCTTCGTTTATATCAACATAATATGAAGACAGTAATACACTAAAACTATCGTTAATACTTGCCGTCACCTTAAAACCGATTTTTGTTCCGGTTGCTGCTGTATTAATTTTATTCACAATGAAGCTAAATTGCAGGTCATCCATGCCATAGAGCTTCTTTGTGCTACTAAAACTGCCTGCCAGTTTATCATCGTCAATTTTTTCAGGGTCATTACAGAGGAAAACTTCATATTCTGTGGTACCGGTTACAGCCGTACGGTTTATTCCTAAATCATAATCAAAAGTTACGCTTTTTTTGCCGAATATATAGTTGTTTGTGCTATCCCCTTGGTTTACGGTGATGTTTGTTCTATCCGTCTTAAAAAAAGTAGTATCCGAATATAGTTCCGGGTCACCTTTTGTAACATGCTGTCCCGTAACAGCAAAGGGTGAATAAAAATCGGTGCTGACAACACTATAAAGATTTCCCCAAGCGTTTTTAAGTTCGGTGGGGTCGTAAGAATTAATGAGAATATTTGCAAGATTCTGTCTTGCAGCAACAAAAGCATCGGTGTTCTCAAAACCGCTTAAATCAAGGGCTGCCGCCTCGGTAAATAAATCTTGTGGAGTTAATTTATCAAGACCTTCGGTAGTGATAAGTTTGTTCCACTCTGCAATAAGATTATCACAAGCGGTATCGATATTGTTTTTTATTACGGTGTTTTCTGCAGTATAAGCATTTGCAACCACGCCGGAAAAAACGGGAAGCATCATGCCTAAAATAAGGGCTACCGAGAGAATAACCGAAATATTTTTCTTAATTAATTTTTTCATTTTTATTCTCCTTTCCCTTATTATACAATTTTAACAATGATTACGGTGTAAGCACTTGTATCATATTTAGATGTTACCTTAATAGCAACCGTATCTCCAACATTAAGCTCATTTGCAGCGGCCGTATATGTGGCCGATTTTCCGTTTGTCACAAGCTTACCTACATTCTTCTGGGTCCATCCGTAACCATCTCCGTAGGTATTGGCGGCGCCGTCACCTGCAGCTTTATAATCATTTTTACCCCAGATTTCCCATGTAACATTATCGAGATTAGCGGAAGCGCCATTTAAAATAGCGTTGCCGCCACTGTCCTTAGTTCCGTAAATAGCATCAACATCAAAAGTTTTGCTCTGACCGAGAGACAACTTGACCTCGGCTTTTTCTTCGCCTGTTACAACCTGTACTTGTTCATCAAGTGTTGTATAGATTACCAGCATGTGCTCATTTGCAGTAAGGGTATCGGTAATTTGTCCGCTACTGTTTGCAGTAACAACCTTATCTGCAACGGGTAGAAGGTCACCGTCGGGATAATATCTTCCTGTATCGGCGCAATCATCCTCATCGTTCCAGTTGCCATTTTCATCCTGAACATTTTCGATATCCTTGGGGAAATTATAAACAATTCTTTTGAACTTCTTGTTTGCGGCAACAGAGCCGAAGTTTACGGTAAGGTCTCTTGCAGAACTGTTTTCTTTAACCTCTGCAACTAAGGAAATATCGTTGTTTTTAATATACGTAGCAGCAATAATATCTTGGAAGGTATCCTCGTTTTCTACGGTGGTGGTAACTACTGTACTCTTTTTGGGAATATATCTCATCAAGAGGCCTTGATAAGCATAAATATCAGAAACTTGGTCCAGTCCTAAAGATGGAGTATTCCAAAGATCTGAATTACGGCCATTGTGGCCTACAGAAGTGGGCTTTGGGATATATTCGCCCATAAAGAACCATCTTGCGCTTCCTGCTACACCTACATTACTCTGGGCGATTACCAAACTTGCTTCATTAACGCCGAATTCAAGACATTTTTTGCTTTCAGCATTAAGCTCAATTACTCTTGAAGGATAGCCCGCAAATTCGGTTATATATAAATCGTCATTTTTTGCTCTGATATTATCCGTTAAGGTTTTTAGACTTGCAAACATCTTTTTATAGATGTTATATCCGTCATGCAAATCCATACCGAGATAAAAATTGTCTGAATTTTGACCCGACATATATGTATGGGTTGCGAGATAATCATAGGCTTTGCTACCGTCAGCATATACCTGCTCTTCCCACACGGTATTAAAGAAGTCTATTATTCCGTCTTTTTGTCTGTTTTGTTCGTCATCACGCCACCAGCCTGAAAAATCAGTGCCACAGATACGAACAAGATTTCTCTTGCCTTCAGCCTTGAATTTCTGGTCTACCTCTTTCACCATTCTTGAATAATAAACACGCTTATCAAGAACGGTTTCATAGTTGGAGCCGTTTACTTCGTTATAGAAGGATATATACTGAACGTTTTTAAGTCCCTCGACATTATAAAGTTGATTCCACAAAGCATAAGTAGCCTGAGCAAACGCCTCCAAATTCTTAGGAGCCGCGCGGGTACCGTCAGTACCGTATCTTGTAGAGCCGGGGATACCAAACCAATCCTGCATTTCAGCCGCAACGATACCGCCGAAGTTAAGCTGGACAATAGTACCTGCCTCCTCGAACATTTTAACTCGGATAACGAAATTTTTATATTCTAAACTATCAAAGTTATAAATTCCTTTGTTCCAATAATATTCCTGCTCTTCTGGAGTTTTGTCAAGATATACCATCCACTGAGGATAGAACATCATTCTCACAAAAGCAGGTTTTACTATATTGGTACGCTTATCGTTTACTCGCTGATAAGCATCGTTCATACCGTAATAGTAAGGGCCGGTCCAGAGGTTATCGCCAAGACCTTCATAACTGTCCTGAATAACGTTTCCGTTGTTTACGGTTATAATTCTGCTTGTGCTTTGGTTGCTTGCCGAACTAACAGCAACAGATGCAATTGCAACCACTACACAGAGAGCTAGTGAGGTAATAACCGTAAGAATCTTTTTGTGTGAAAACTTTTCCATTTTTTTACCTCCAAATACTATTTTACCATATTACAGTAATTATAACAGAGAACAAGAGTTAAGTCAATAAAAACCCACCGCACCTTGTTTTGCAAGGTGCGGTGGGTTTTATTTGAAAATGTTTTTAAACTTTATTAAGTTTATTCTTCATCTTCCTTATTCTTTTTCTTTTTGAGAACGATAAAGAGGATTACTCCTGCGGCAATAACAACCAGACCGGCGGCAGATGCAAGAATTATCCAAAGATAACCGTTTTCGTTATTGTTTTTACGAATAACCTTGATTTTCTTCTTTTTCTTGGGTTTA
>JAZRNX010000095.1:0-22677 GCA_045648365.1 Acutalibacteraceae bacterium | reverse complement strand
CTCTTCACTTCCAGCAACATACTTTGTAATCAATTGAGCTGCATCTGCACCGCTAGGTAACATCATTCCATAAAGTAAATCTAAATAACTTACTTCATCTCCTTGTTTTAATCCAACTTTACTATACTCTTGATAACCAGGAATATCTTCCCATCTCACCACGATTGTCTCATTTAAATCATCAATGTGCTCGATTGCAACTAAAATAGCAAGTAATTTAGTTAGTTCGCAGAGCTAAGCTTTACTATCTCCGTGATAGAGTTGGTAAGGCTGCAAAAGTTAAAGAACTTATCTAATCTTAAAACTGTAGGAAAGGGGGACGGGGTGAAAACCTTGCCCCCCATTTTTCGTTTTATTGAATCGAGGTGATAGTTACGGAAAAAGAAAATAGGGCAGATAATCAGTTGTTTGATTATTCGGGTGCAACTGAGGAAGAAAAGATAACCCCAGCCAAAAAGGAAGTTTTTGAATGGCTTGATGTAGTGATTTCTGCCATAATCGTAGTTGTTATTACCTTCACCTTTGTCTTCAGAATTGCCACTATTGACGGTGATTCTATGCAAAACACCCTTCACGAAGGGGAAAAGGTAATAATTACCAATATGTTCTATGAGCCCAAGGTTAACGATATTGTTGTAATTTCCCGTAACGCCGAAAATATGGTAGGGGAAGATAGCGAGGATAAGCTTCCCATTATCAAGCGTGTAATCGCCGTTGAGGGTCAAACTGTTGATATCGATTTCAATAAAGGTCTTGTTTATGTTGATGGTGAGGTAATAGATGATTCCTATGCCAAAACTCCCACTAATCTTTCATATAGTGATGGTGTTAAATTCCCCGTAAAAGTCCCCAAAAACTGCGTTTTTGTGCTCGGAGATAACCGTAACGATTCACTTGATAGCCGCTCTTCTAAAATCGGTAAAAACGGTATGATAGATGAGCGCTATATTTTAGGAAAAACTATTTTAAGAATTTATCCCTTCGATAAAGTAGGAGGTCTAGAGTAATGAGCAATTCGCAAACTATTCAGTGGTTTCCGGGACATATGGCGAAAACCCGCCGTAAAATAACCGAACAACTGAAAATTATAGATGCGGTTGCCGAAATAGTTGATGCAAGAATACCCGTCAGCAGCCGAAATCCGGAACTGGCGGGTATTATTTCAGGTAAACCCCATATAATTCTGCTTAATAAATGTGATATGGCAGACCCTATTGCCACTTCAAAATGGATAGAACATTATAAAAAAAGTGGGCTTATTGCCATCCCTGTGGATTGTCGAAGCGGTAAGGGAATAGGCGGCTTTAAGGATGCAGTCAAAACTGTTTTGGCCGATAAATTGGCTTCATATAAGGAAAAAGGAATGGTTGGTAAGCCCCTTCGCGTTATGGCGGTGGGAATTCCCAATGTTGGAAAATCCTCATTTATAAACAGAATCGCCGGTAACTCTCGCGCCAAGGTGGAAAACCGTCCCGGTGTTACAAGAGGTAATCAGTGGTTTACCGTTGATAAAGAACTTGAACTTTTGGATACACCCGGAGTTTTATGGCCGAAATTTGAGGATGAAACTGTTGGTGAGCACCTTGCTTTTACAGGAGCAGTTACCGATAGAATTATTGATACGGAACTTCTAGCTATGCGCCTTTTGGAGATTTTAGTGAGAGATTACCCCGAATTACTTTCCAAACGCTATAATATAACCGAATTCCCCGAAGAATCTTATGATTTACTTTGTGCCATCGGTAAAAAACGAGGCATGATGATAAGGGGAGGAGAGGTGGATAGCGAGAGAGCGGCAGCTATGGTGCTCGAAGAATTCCGCACTAATAAAATCGGATTTATAACGCTTGAAAGGGTAGAGGATAATGCCTGATTTAAGTATAGAAAAAGAGGTTTCCATATCGGGATATAAATATATTTGCGGAGTTGATGAGGCGGGGAGAGGTCCACTGGCAGGCCCCGTTTGCGCTGCTGCAGTAATACTACCTGAAAACTGTGAAATTGAAGGACTTAATGATTCTAAAAAACTTTCCGAAAAGAAAAGGGAAGCACTTTTTGATATTATAAAAGAAAAGGCGGTAGCATATAGTATTTGCTACGGAACTTTAGAGGAAATTGAGGAATTTAATATCCTTGAAGCTACATATATAGCAATGAACAGGGCTATTGATTCTTTGAGCGTTGCGGCGGATTTTGCCCTAATTGACGGTAATCGTGAGCCCAAAGGAATTAAAATTCCTTGTATGACCGTTGTAAAAGGGGATGCTAAATCTTCTAGTATTGCCGCGGCCTCAATTCTTGCTAAGGTTACCCGTGACCGACTGATGATGGAATATGATGAAAAATATCCCCAGTATCAGTTTGCTAAACATAAGGGCTACGGAACAAAAATACATTACGAAGCAATAAAGGAATACGGCATTTGTGAAATTCACCGCCGTTCATTTTTGAAAAATGTACTCTAAAAAAAGAAAGTCTTCCGAAATCGGCAAGAAGGGCGAAAGTTTAGTGGCGGAGTATCTTAAATCACGGGGATATATCGTCATTAAAAGGAATTACAAAGACCGTTACGGCGAGGTAGATATAATCGCTGAGGATTGCGAAAATCTGGTTTTTGTAGAGGTTAAAACTCGTAGTGAAAATGCCATTGTAAGCGGATTTGAAGCCATAGATGAAAAGAAAAAGCGGCTTGTGAAAAATGAAGCGTTAATGTTCACTAAACGGCTTAAAACCGATTTGGAGCCCAGAATAGATGTTGCGGAAGTAACAGTATCCATTGTAGATGGGAAAGAAGTATGGAAGTTAAATTATATCAAAAATGCATATTAGGATGATTTGATGAAATATTTTGACCTTCACTGCGATACGCCATACCGAATGTATGAAGAAAATCTTCCGTTTAATTCCGCAGAATTATCCGTAAATTCGGACGAAGATATATTTGAAGAATATTATCAGTGCTTTGCCGTGTGGCTTAAAGATGACCTTGATAATCCTTTTCAAAAATATAAGCAGACACTTAAAAGTTTTAAATATAAATTTGAAAAAAGCGGTAGTAAAATAAAGCCGATTTTTACGGTTGAAGGCGGAGCCGTTTTAGAAGGCAACATAGAAAATCTTTACCTTCTTAAAAACGACGGTATAAGGGCTTTAACACTAACCTGGAATGGTAAAAACCAAATTGCATCAGGAGTAAATTTCGAGGGCGGAATAACCGATTTCGGCAGAGAAACCGTAAGGGTTATGAACACTTTGAAAATCGCCTGCGATTTATCTCATCTAAACCGAGAAAGTTTTTATGGTGCTTTAGAGGAAACCGAGTTCCCTATAGCAACCCACAGTTGCTCTTATGAGATTTATCCTCATAAAAGGAATTTAACCGATGACCAAATTAAAGAACTTGTTTCAAAAAATGGCATTATGGGGCTTTGCTTTTATCCGAAGTTTTTAGGTGAGGGCGAGGTTTTTGAAAATATTTATAAGCATCTTTTTTATCTGCTTGATAAAGGCTATGAAAATTATATCGCTATTGGTTCTGATTTTGATGGTGCAGAAATGGATTGTAAACTTTATAAAGCGTCAGATGTTGCGCAACTTTATGAGTTTTTAAAAGAAAAAAGCATCAATGATGAAATTCTCAATAAAATTTTCTTTAAAAATGCAAAGAAATTCTTTAAGAGGGTTTGACAAAAGAAAGTATATATTGTAAAATATATGGATATTAAGAACAGTTCCCAGGGAGGAAAAATAATGGAGTATGTAAGTACCAGAGATAAATCCGTAAAGGTTACCGCAGCCCGTGCTATAGCACAAGGCATTTCGGTTGAGGGTGGACTTTTTGTTCCCGATACCTTCCCTACTTTAACGGATGAGGATTTTAAGAATATATCGGCTCTTGATTATGTAGGCCGCGCCGAATATGTTTTAAAGTATTTCCTTAATGATTTTACCGATGATGAGGTTAAATATTGCGTTAAGGGCGCATATACAGGCAGCTTTGATGATGAAAATCCCGCACCTATTTCCGTACTCGGTGATAATGTTAATATCCTTGAACTTTGGCACGGTCCTACATGTGCATTTAAGGATTTAGCACTTCAACTTCTTCCTTATCTTCTCACAACCTCTGCCAAAAAGGTGTCTGTAGGTAAAAAGACGGTTATCTTGGTTGCCACTTCGGGTGATACAGGTAAGGCCGCTTTAGAGGGCTTTAAGGATGTTCCCGATACTGAAATTATCGTTTTTTATCCCAGTGAAGGCGTAAGTCCTATGCAGAAATTGCAGATGGCTTCTCAGAAGGGTGAAAATGTTCATGTTTGCGCTATTGTAGGTAATTTTGATGATGCTCAGACGGGTGTCAAGAAAATATTCACCGATAGCCAGATAAAAGCAAAACTCGATGACAACAATATGCAATTCTCATCTGCAAACTCAATTAACTGGGGCCGTCTTGCTCCTCAAATTGTTTATTATGTTTCTGCATATTGCGATATGCTTGCTAAGGGCGATGACCTGAGCGATGGTTTTAATGTCGTTGTTCCGACTGGTAACTTCGGTAATATTCTTGCCGCATATTACGCTAAGAAAATGGGCGTTCCCGTTAATAAACTTATTTGCGCTTCAAATGCTAATAATGTTTTGACTGATTTTATTAAGACAGGAACTTATGACCGCAACCGCGATTTCTTTACAACAATTTCTCCTTCAATGGATATTCTTATTTCAAGTAACCTTGAAAGAATGCTCTTTGAGCTTTCGGGTTGTGATGACAATAGTGTTGCTTCAATGCAAAATGACCTTGCTGTAAATGGCAAATTCACAGTAAGCCAAGAGATTTTCGATAAACTTTCATCCCTTTTCTACGCAGGTAGCTGCGATGATGAGGAAACGGTAGCAACCATCAAAGAAACCTTCGAAAAATTTGGATATCTTCTTGATACACATACAGCCGTTGCCGTTAATGTTTACAATAAATATAAGGCCGAAACAGGCGATAGTAGACCTACCCTTATTGCTTCTACCGCTTCTCCTTATAAGTTTGTAAAGAGCGTTCTTTCGGCAGTAAGCAGTGAGGAAGGCAAGGACGAATTTGATAATGTAAGAGTATTGTCTTCCGTTACAAATACTGATATTCCAAAACCCATCGCAGAACTTGAAAAAGCCTCAGTAAGATTTACCGATATATACGAGAAAACAGATATGTATAAGGCGGTTTGCGACTGTTTAAAAATCTAAAATTCACTAAATAAAAAATAATATCCGACCTTTCTCGGTCGGATATTATTGCGAGTATTACTGTTTTGCTTCAAAGGTATCGCAGCAGGTTTCAGAGTGGGTACAAGCAGTGCTGTTGCCAACGCTGATTTTACCTGCTTTACAACTATCGTTCATGGTGTGGTAAACGCAGTTTTTAACAGAACAGTGGATACAAGCTTCGGTTTTGCAGTCAGACATATTCATAATTCACATTTCCTTTCCGGCTTTGCGCCGTAATTATTATTTGCAGTTAGTCGGTTTTTATTCTTAAATGAAGGGAGCGAGCCGTATGAATTTATTTACACTTTCGGATTTACATCTTTCCTTTGGCTGTGGAAAACCAATGGATATTTTCGGCGGATGGTCAAACTATACCGATAGAATCAAGGCAAACTGGTCACGGCTCGTCGAAGATGATGATATCGTCGTTATTCCGGGTGACATTTCCTGGGCTATAAATTTCGATGAAGCGAAACCCGATTTTCAGTTTATAAATTCATTAAAAGGTAAAAAAATAATACTAAAAGGCAACCACGATTATTGGTGGCAGACCGTTAAAAAAATAAATGAATTTTTAAATGAAAATAAATTTGATACAATTTCCCTTGTCCATAATACTTGTATCCCCGTAGGCGATTTTGCCGTTTGTGGCACTCGTGGATGGCTTTATGACGGAAGCGGGGAGCAGGATAGTAAGGTTATTGCTCGTGAGTGCGGTAGGCTTAAAAAATCAATAGAAGAAGCGCTTTCGCTTTCAAAAAAACCTATTGTCTTTTTACATTATCCCCCCGTTTACAATAATATTGTATGCGATGAGATTTTTGCCATAATTAAGCAGTACGATATAACAGATGTTTATTATGGACATATTCATGGCGCAGGTCTTAATAACTCCCAAAACGAGTATGATGGGGTTAAATTGCATTTAGTTTCTTGCGATTGTGTGGATTTCACCCCTGTTTTTATAACAAAAATTTAAAAAATGTTAAATTTTAGTAGAAATATTCTTCTACTTGTGATATAATTAATTAAATTTGGCGTGAGGATATGAAAATCACGCTAAGCGGAGGTATAAAAATGAGTTTAAAAGAAACAAAAAAGCTTGATACTAACAGATATCAGCTCGAAATCACTATTGACGGTGAAAAATTCCGTGAGGCAATTAAGGAAGCTTACCGTAAAAACGGCAAGAAGATAAATGTTCCCGGTTTCAGAAAGGGTAAAGCACCTCTTCATATGGTAGAAACCTACTATGGTGCTGAAGTGTTTTTTGAAGATGCTCTTAATCTTCTTTACGGTGATGCAGTTGAAGAGGCAATTAATGAATCAGGTCTTAAGGTAATCGATGATAAAATGGATTTTGACCTTGTTTCTATTTCTAAAGAAGATGGTGTTGATTTCAAGGTAAGTGTTACTACATACCCCGAAATCACCCTTAAAGCATATAAGGGCCTTAAGGCAGAGAAGATGGCAGTTAATGTTACTGCGGCCGAAGTTAACGCTGAGGTTAAATCTATGGCTGAAAGAAATGCCCGTATGGTATCCGTTGAGGATAGAGCGGCCAAGAAGGGCGATGCCGTTGTTATTGACTTTGAGGGCTTTGTTGATGGCGTTGCATTCGAAGGCGGCAAGGCAGAAGGCCATACTTTAGAACTCGGCTCAGGCCAGTTCATCCCTGGTTTTGAAGACCAGATTATCGGCAAGAATATTGACGATGAGTTTGATATTAACGTAACCTTCCCCGAAGAGTACGGCGCAGAAGACCTTGCAGGTAAAGAAGCAGTATTTAAGATTAAACTTCACGAAATCAAGGTTCGCGAACTTCACGCAGCTGACGATGAGTTTGCAAAGGATGTAAGTGAATTTGATACCCTTAAGGAGCTTAAGGCAGACCTTAAGAAGAAGGCTCTCGAAAGAAAGAAGAGAGCCGCTGAAGAGGCTGTTGAAAACAACCTCGTTGAGCAGATTGTTGAAGGCATCGAGGGTGAAATTCCCGAAGCAATGTTTGAAAACCGCCTCAATCAGAGCGTTGAGGAGTTTGCATACCGTTTACAGTCTCAGGGTATGGACCTTCAGACCTACCTCAAATATACCAATAGTTCTATTGATGACTTTAAGAAGACCTTCCGTCCTCAAGCAGAAATGCAGGTTAAATACCGTCTTGCTCTTGAGAAGATTGTTGAACTTGAAGGCCTTAAAGCCGATGAAGCCGATGTTGAAGCAGAATTTAAGAAACTTGCTGAAAGCTACGGCGTAGAGGTGGAGCAGGTTAAGGCTGCTATCCCCGCAGGTGAAATCGAAAAGGATATCGCAGTAGGTAAGGCAATTGATTTTGTTAAGGCAAATGCCGTTATCACAGAAGCTGCTAAAGAGAAAAAAGAAGATAAAGAATAATTGTTTATAATTTAAGCAAGTTGTTCATATTAATGAATATCATAGAAAGGAAATGTGAATTATGAGTTTGGTACCTTATGTTGTTGAACAAACCAGTCGCGGAGAGCGTTCTTATGATATTTTTTCCCGCCTTCTCAATGATAGAATTATTATGCTTAACGACCAGGTGGATAACGCTTCGGCAAGTGTTGTTATTGCTCAGATGCTCTATCTTGAAGGTCAGGACCCCGACAAAGATATAAGCTTTTATATCAATAGCCCAGGTGGCTCAGTTTCAGCAGGTATGGCCATTTATGATACTATGCAGTATATTAAGTGTGATGTCAGCACCATCTGTGTAGGTATGGCCGCAAGTATGGGCGCATTCCTTTTAGCCGCAGGCGCTAAGGGTAAGCGTTACGCCCTTCCCAATAGCGAAATTATGATTCACCAACCTTTAGGCTCTGCCGAAGGTCAGGCAACCGACATTCTTATCCACGCTAATCATATTAAGCGTATCCGTAGCAATATTAATAGCATTTTGTCTGAGGCTACAGGCAGACCTTTAGAGGAAATTGAACGCGATACCGAGCGTGATAATTTTATGACCGCTAAAGAGGCTGCTGAGTACGGACTTATTGATAAGGTTATCGATAAAAGATAATCGATGAAAGAAAACCGATAGGAGATTCCTATGACGAAGGAAAAAGATATGGAGATACGCTGTTCCTTCTGCGGTAAATCTCAGGATGAGGTAACCCGTCTTGTAGAAGGACCGGGCGTATATATCTGCGATAATTGTATAAATTTCTGCAGTTCTTTGCTTTATGATGATGAAATCGAGGCAAGAAACAGTAAGAAATCAAAATCGGCAGAGGAAAAGGTTCTTTTAAAACCCGCCGAAATTAAGGCAAAGCTTGATGAGTATGTAATCGGTCAGGAAGAGGCCAAGAAAACCCTTTCTGTTGCGGTTTATAACCATTATAAGAGGGTTTATAAAAAGACCGAATCCGATGTTGAACTCACAAAAAGCAATGTGCTTATGCTTGGCCCTACAGGCGTTGGTAAAACCCTTCTTGCCCAAACGCTTGCCAAGGTTTTGGATGTGCCGATTGCCATAACCGATGCTACTACCTTAACCGAAGCAGGTTATGTAGGTGAAGATGTTGAAAATATACTTCTTCGCCTTATCCAAGCCGCTAATTACGATATCGAAAAGGCGGAGCACGGTATAATTTATGTTGATGAAATCGATAAGATTGGCAGAAAGTCCGAAAATGCTTCCATCACTCGCGATGTAAGCGGCGAAGGTGTTCAGCAAGCCCTTCTTAAAATCCTCGAAGGCACTGTTTCCAATGTTCCACCTCAGGGCGGTAGAAAGCATCCGCAGCAGGAATTTATCCAGATAGATACCACCAATATTCTATTTATATGCGCAGGCGCATTTGATGGAATTGAAAAGGTGATTGAAAAGCGTATGGGCGGAACAAGTCTTGGCTTTGGCGCCAATGTTAAATCCCCCAAAAGCATTGAGGCGCAAGCCCTTTGTGAAACCGCTACCCATCAAGATTTGGTTAAGTTTGGTCTTATACCCGAACTTGTGGGAAGATTACCCGTCATAACCTCCCTGAAGCCTATGGATAAGGAAACTCTTATAAAAATTATGACAGAGCCCAAAAACTCCATAGTTAAGCAGTATGAAGCTCTTTTTGCTATGGATAATGTGGAGCTCTTGTTTGAAAAGGAAGCTCTTCAAAAAATCGCAGAGCTTACCATCGAGCGTAAAACTGGTGCCCGCGGTCTTCGTTCCATAATTGAAGGTGTTTTGCAGGATATTATGTTTGAAACCCCTTCCAAAGAGGGAATTAGTAAGATTACTATAACCGCTGATACAGTAGAAGGTGGAAAACCTGTAATCGAATAAACTTAATAGATAAAATTTAAAGGATATTCTATCTTTTGGTAGAATATCCTTATATTTTTCCCAAAACTCTTCGAAAAAGTCAAAATAGTCTACTTTTAAAACATTCTTCGCAGTTTCTCTAAAGTTGCTTTTTCTATACGGGAAACATAACTGCGTGAAATACCAAGTTTTTTAGCGATTTCTTTCTGGGTGAGTTCTTCCTCGCCACCAAGACCATAACGCATATTTATTATTTGTAGTTCCCGTTTTGTAAGAGATGAGGAAAGTAAAATTTTCAGTTTATCAAGTTTAAGTTTTTTATCTATTTCTTCTGCTACATCAGCAGTATCTGCAATTATATCAATAAGTGTAAGTGCGTTTCCTTCTTTGTCGGTATCAATGGGTTCACTGATATAAACATCTTGAGCGGTCTTCTTAAGATTTCTGAAATGCATTAAAATTTCGTTTGCTATCCTCACCCAAATCGGTTTTAGTTTCAGAACGAAAATCCTCAGTAGAATCCTCGTCGTAATCTACGTCCGAAAACTCTATGAGTTCTTCGTCATCATCCGTGTCTATTTCAATGTGTTTTATGTAAGGTGTGATATCGGGGAGTTCGATATCACCGTCCTGCGAACCAAACAATATAACATGTGCATTTTCGCCATCCCAAATTACACGGCGTACAATACTTTGAATTGCGGCTCTCTTTTGTTCATAGGACATATCATCAATAGTGTTTTTGAATACAGAAAGCATCTGACGAAGCACGTCAAACTCAATATCGCTGAAAGCGTGTTCGGCGGTAAGGCTTATCATTTCGTCAATGCCTTGTGAGATTTTATCAATCTCTGTATTCATTTCATTAATACGGGCAACTATTGATTTCTTGGCAGAATTATCATCCAAATCGGCAAGTGTATCTATGAGTGAGCTGACCTTTTTCTCAAGGTCGGCTTTTTCTTTTTTCATCGTACTTAACTTCTGCTCATACTGCTCGCGGTTGCCGGTGTAGAAAATCTTACTTTTTTCAAGTTGCCCCACAAAATCACTTTTTTCGTCTGCGAGTTGCTTGATTTTCTCAATAACCGCAAGGTCTAATGTGTTACCGTTTGCGTTACGCTTATTGCAGAGGTCTTTTTTGCTACGCTCTTTCATCTTGCAGACATAAGTGTATATGATATCGCCGTCAGAAGTTTTCCGTTTTGAGAGCTTGGGGTACATTCGGTTGCCGCAAGAGCAGAACAAAAGGCCAGTCAGTAAGGCTTCGTTTCTTCTCGGTCTGCGGAAAGATTTTGACTTATTCCGTTCAAGGTTATCCTGAACACCTACCCAAATCTTGCCGGGGATAATACCGTGATGCTTACCAACCGAAACAATCCAATCGCTGACAGGGTTGTAAACGGTGGCTTTGCCTTTTTCTTGGTCTGTACGGTTGTAGGCTAAAATTCCGTGTACGCCGTCAAATTCTTCTCTGGACGAAAATAGATCTGCATCCTTTAGTTTGAAGAATTCATAAGCTTCTTCGTCCGCAATCATATATACAGGATTTTGCAGTATAGATTTGATTGAGAATCGAGTAAAGTGATTGCCGTTTTTCGTCATTATTCTGCGCTGTATTAGTTCTGCCTCGGTGAGTGTTAAAGATCCTGTTTTAATAAACAAATCAAAGATAAGCTTAACGGTCTCGGCTTCTTCAGGAATAAGTTTTAGCTTACAAGCCTTTTTGGTCTTACCGTCAACCGTAACACTCTTAACACTTTCACTGCAATATCCGGTGGGGGTATTACCACCAAGCCAACGACCGGTCTTTGCCAATTCATGCATATTATCTCTGATACGCTCGGCAATGGTTTCACGTTCAAGCTGTGCGAATACAGAGGCAATATACATCATTGCTCTGCCCATAGGGGTTGCTGTATCAAATTGCTCACGGATAGACACAAAGACTATATCTCGGCGGTTGAGGTCTTCGATAAGCGATGAGAAGTCGCTGACATTACGGCTAACACGGTCAAGACGGTAAACCACAAGTGCCTTAAATTCTCCACGCTCGATATGAGCCATCATTTTTTTGAAGGCAGGGCGGTTGACGTTTCCACCCGAGAAACCTTCATCCTCAAATACCACTGCTTTTTCTGCGGCTTCATCACCAAAGTGGGTTCGTATGTATTCACGGCAAAGTTCTACCTGATTGCCGATACTTTCGCCCTTGCCTGTAAATTTAGACTTTCGTGAATAAATCGCAATTACATTAGACGTATTTTTCATAAACATCCCCCTTAGGATTTTGTGTTATGTTATATATGTTAGTATATCATAAAGTAACATATTTGTAAAGGGGACGATTTTAGTATATAAAAAGCAGCCTCACCGAAGTAAGACTGCTTAAAATTATTTATTAGAATTCAGCGTGCGGATCATCTGCATAACCGCTTTTTTCTGTTCGGCTGTGAGGCTAACCCAAGAGTCAAAGAGTTCTTTGATTTCAGGTGTCATCTCAACCATATCTCCATCTGCAAAGAACTGGGATATTGTAATGCCAAAACCGGCACAAATAGCTTCTAATGTGCTTATTGAAGGCAAAGTGTTCCTTCTGAAAATATTAGCAAGAGTGGATTCGGATAGACCGCATTCTTTCGATAACCGATATTCTGTCCATCCACGTTCATCCAATAACTGACGAAGCCTCTTATGTGTATCCATAGCCTCACCACCTTTCTTAACTATATTTTACCGCTAAACTAAATGGTTTTATACCCAAGACTTGTAATGTTTTTACCGTTATGTTAGAATGTATTATATAATCAAGTTGAAAGGTAAGAGTAATGTGTTAGATATTTATACGGTTGCTTTTTTCGGTCACAGGTATATAGACAATCCGTTTAAGGTGGAAGAATTACTTGAGGAACAGATACGGAAACTTATTAACGCAAAAGAATATGTAGATTTTATTGTTGGACGTAACGGAGAATTTGATCAGTGTGTTTCATCAACGGTACTCCGTGTACGAAAAAATGTAAGAGATGATAATAGTGCGCTTGTGTTAGTGCTTCCATATCCAACTGCAGAATATCTCAATAACGAAGAGTACTTTCACGATTATTATACAGATGTGGAAATTTCTTATACCGCATCAAAAGCACATCCTAAATCAGCTATACAAATTCGTAATCGTGAAATGGTGGATAGAGCCGATCTTGTTATCTGCTATGTGGAGAGCAACCACGGAGGTGCCTGGCAGACCGTAAAATATGCTATGGAGCAGAAAAAGAAGGTTGTAAACCTTGCGGGATATACCGAAATGTAGAAATTGGAATATGTTGCTGAAACCCGTTGCAAAAACAAACACATTGTGCTACAATACATTATGTATAATTATATTTATAAATAGATTTTGTCGAAAGGGGTTGACAGAGAATGCCTATGCAGTATAATTTGTTGAGCAAGCAAGGCATAACTGTGCCTTTTTCAATCAGCGAACCGAATATTACATAAGCAAAGCCATCTTTAATGCATAGAGGGTTTATTCTTTCTATGCTTTGTAGATGGCTTTTCGTATTGTTTAGGAGATAAAAGACAGTGGCAAAACATTCAAAGAAAAAGGATAACTTTTTCAGATCGGCTTTATTTAAGTCAACCTTGAAAATAGTTATTATCGTAACGGTAACCGCGTCTCTTCTTCTGAATTTGTTTACCTTTATTATGCCGGTCGTTAAGTACTATGGCACAAGCATGTCGCCCACGTTAGAGGATGGGCAGATCTTGATTGTAAACAAAATGGCAGAGATTGAGCACGGAGATATCATAGCATTCTATTACAACAACAAAGTATTGGTGCGGCGTGTTGTCGCAACCGGTAACGAGCAGTTATCCATTGATATTTTCGGTACGGTTTCAGTCAACGGCAAAGAGCTGGACGAGCCATACATTGAAAACAAAACATTGGGACAGTGCAATTTGGATTTTCCATACAATATACCTTCCGGTGCTTTTTTCGTTCTTGGAGATAACAGGAATGTTGCAATGGATAGCCGATTAGAAGAAATCGGTGTTGTAACAGATGATAGACTGATTGGAAAGGTAGTATTTTCAATTAAACCCTTTGGTGGGGTAGAGTAAATTCCTTTGAGTAGAGAGTGGAACAGCAATGAATGCTTTTGGAGATAGAAAACTTAATATTAAAAGCATTTTATTTGTCGCAATCATGGCGGTGCTTAGTGCCGCAGTTTGCGTTTTGTTGTTCTGCCTAAATATCACCCCTGCCGTGGCGTTGGAACAGGAAATTCGTTGCGGAATTGATGAGCACACCCATACAGATAGCTGTTATAGTGGTGATTTTCTTGTTTGCGAAAAAACTGCACATACCCACAACGGTAACTGCTACATTGTATTACTTAAGGATAATAATATAAACGGCATTCTGACATTGCTTGGGAATAGTGAAACCCATTCTCTTGAATATGTGATAACCGATACAATGTCATCAGCACTGACATTTAATACGAATCTAAACACCTCCCAATCGACAGATGCGGATACACTTACTTTATCGCAGGATACAGTGGCGGCACTCAATACAACGATTTCTGATGAGGAAACATTGCCCGATATTGTACTTAATGAGAAAATCAACACCGTAAGCACCTTGGCTTTAGACAATTCTGCAAATAACGATACAAGCTCCACGCAGAATAACGCTTCAACATACAGCGTGGGCGATAGTCCGGTTACAGCAAATTATAATGCCAATTTTTATATTTATTTGGACGGAAAATGGACATGCATAGGAACACTTCCCTTTACAACCACTTCCAGTGGCAGTAACCGTTACAATGGCACGATACAAACAAGTGAAATACTAAACCTTGTTAACGGTACGCTGGGAACAGACTACAACTACAATTCCTTTGATATAGCCGTGTCTACCTCGCAAAACAGCGGATATTCTACCAGCAATGTCGGTATGAACTCGGTAAACACGACTGTAGCCTATAATCAATCCAACAGCAATGTGAGAAAGGTTCGCTATGTCCGACTAATACCAAACAATGGATCGGCAAGCAGTACGGCATTTAATTTCTTTACCGTAAAATTTGAGTATCCGGACGGCAGCGCAACAACCAAATATGTTCGTTCGGGAACGACGGTAACACTTCCGACAGGTAACTATGAGTGGAAGGCCGGAAATACAAATTATACTGCCGGGCAAGCAGTAACCATAAGAAGCGCTACGACATTTGTTGGCACACTTATCGGGCCGCCCACCTTTGTCAACATCAATTATAATGTCAATTTCCCGACCGTCAGCGGTGTCACGGTTTCAACCAAACCTACTCTGGCAGGGCTTACGGTAACAACAATTCGTGATGAATATACCGAAGGTTCCAGTGTTACGGTGCGCAATGTGTCTCAGCAGTCGGTTGAAGGCAAGGTTAGCGGCAACACCACAGGCCTTTCCCGTGTGATCCAATTCAAAGGTTGGCGTGTGGGCAACAGTGATACCATTATCCAGCCAAACACAAATCTGATTTGGGAAGAATTGCTTCAATATTCGGGCAACAGCACCACGCTGAATCTGAATGCTGTTTGGGAGAGCGAAGCGGTCAGAACAGCCACCTTTTTTATACGCTTTGACTCCGTTGCCGTTGATACCGACGGAAACATTACCGGACAGGATACAAACAAGTATACAAATGAACTGTTTTCCGCCTATGTAGGTGGCATTGATACAAGTCTTTCCGTAACACAGCTTCACAACCTTTATCATATTGCGGACACTACCTCAGATAATTCCTATGGTGCAGACCAGGAAATCCGCGCTCTGTACGGTGAAAGGTTGGATGGCGTGTGGTTAAGTGCTTTTCCAACTGATGACTACATATTTGAAAGCCTTGTGCAGTATGCCAACACCGGATACCTTTCAGTTGATGGCGTTCCTGTTAAAGCGGAAGATCTTAACGACAGAGCCTATGCGATACGATGGTATGTTTTCAAATGTCAGGACGATGCCTGGCATATTGACGGAAAGCTCGTAAAAAAAGAAGGTCTTATCCATGTTTATAAGACTTTTGCAGGAAATAAGGAACTGATAAACGAGGCAAAAACCGATTTTGCAATTGATGCCAAGGACATCACGGCAGGCACAAACACCGTTTTGACCCTACAAAATTATAAGTCCTACGATTCGGTAAACGACACCTATATGTGGGAAATTACCAACGTAGATTATGGGGAACTTTGGGAAATTACCGAGCATCCGCATATATTTGATGATCCCGAAGTCGATTTCAGCGTTTATTCCGAATACACGGTTATGGATGCCCACGGCGATCAGTCGACAACGGGCGTAGGTACATCGTTAACCGTAAGCGGTATGACCTATGCACTTGACGAAGGTGTCGATGAGGTGCTTCGTGCCGAGTTTACAAATATTTATAATAAGACAAACTCTATTATCATTAAAAAACAGGATAGCTTAACAGGTGTTTCCATTGGCGGTGCAACCTTTAAACTGTTGCAAAACGGTAAAGAACTTAAATTTAACTACAACAGCGAAACCGAAAGATATCAGTACGCTCCTACAAACGGAACGGTCACTCTACTTGAAGGTACAGCCAACGGCTATTTTGAAATCTCCGTTGAAAACTTCAGTTATGATTTAGGCCCCATAACCGTGCGTGAGGTTTCTCCGCCTACAGGATATTCACCTATCGGGGATATTGAGATCGGTTACATCGACGAAAACAATACCATAGGTATACTGGGAGGTAACAGCGAACTGATACGGTATGTCAGCGGTATTCTCATTGTAGGCAACAGCACCGATTCTTCGTCGGTAACGGCGAAAAAGAACTGGGACTGTCCGGAGAGTGAGTGGCAGGATGTAACGGTTCAGCTACTTGCGAATGACAAGCTGGTGACCACGGTCATTGCCGGTGTTCAGCCGCAGGTGGTACTAAGCAGCAATAACAACTGGCAACACACCTGGAAAAACCTTCCCGTATATGTCAACGGCGAAAAAATCGTATGGTCGGTCAAAGAAGTGCAGGTCGGCAGTGAAGCTGCTAAGGCTGACGGCTCGTTTGTCAACTGGCTTGTGTCCTATGAGTTACCCGTAAAATCTACCGATGAGGACGGCAACGAAAACACGTTGCTTACCGTCACAAATACTACAAAGCGTGTTATGCTGAGATTAACCAAAACCAATCTTGGCAAGAGCTTGCAGTTAAAAGGCGCTACTTTCTTACTGGAGGCGGTTGACAAGAACGGTAATCTGCTACCGCAGGAAATTGCCAAAACCGCAACCACAGGAGATTCGGGAACTCTCATATTTGATAACCTGAAAAGCGCTATTCGATACAGGCTAACTGAACTTATAGCTCCCGAAGGTTACTTAAAGTGTGATGAGTATATTTACTTCACCATAGGTGAAGATGGCTCGGTCACGGTGGAGGATACCTATTATGCCGAAGCCGGAACCACCGCCTATAATATTATCGTCCGCAACGGACAGATCGTTGACCTGCCCGAATCGGGCGGTATCGGTACAAGTATGTTTTATGCCTTAGGTTTATTGCTTATCATAGCAGCAACAGGCATTTACATAGGCACATTCCGTAAAAGGAGGTGTCGAAATTAATTCGCTTTCAATATTTTTCAAAAAAAATTCAAGTAAAGGAGTAAAAACTATGAAAGCAATCAAAAAGTCCCTCGCGATCCTCGTATGCCTTTGTTTGGTGTTTAGTTGCATGGCCATGTCGGTTTTCGCAGCAGAAGCTACAGGCAGCATCACCATCCAAAACCCCGGCAACTCTGCAGCAACTGTTGCAGGCAAGACATTTAATGTCTACAAGATTTTCAATGCAACTACCAACGGTAACAACACCTCATACAGTTGGCATACACACGAAAACGACGAGATTCCGTTCTACGATTTCTTCTATGGAGAATGGACAAATAGCAAAAACCAAACCGTTACCGGTGTTTTAGGAAAGCAAGAAAACGGCAATGTTCAGGGCGCAGTTGAGTATGTAGCAAAAATTACTGACAGTTTATCGCTTTCTCAGTTTGCAGAAGATCTGCATAAGTATATCATTGACACCGGCATTGAAACCGAGATTCCCTCTGTTGAAGCAGGAGACACCGCTACCTCTGTGAATATTCCCAACCTGAGCTACGGTTATTATCTGGTATATGATGCTACAACGCTTGAAGGCGGCTCTGTTCGTTCGGCTGTTATGCTCTCAACCGTTAATAAGGATGCGGTTATTACCCTGAAAGCAAACCGCCCCCAGATTGAAAAGCAGGTTTTAGAAAACGACGGAGAAACTTGGGGCAAGGCGACATCGGTTGCTATCGGTGATGAGGTTCAATTTAAGATTACCACCCTCGTTCCTTCCCACACAATGTATACAGGTTATTCATACTACATTGAAGATGTTCTCCCCGAAGGCTTGGAGCTGAAAGACGGTTCTATTAAGGTTTTCAAAAATGATGTTGAAGTAGATAACACCGATAACGCCTATTACACCCTTAGCGGCGCAGGTGAAGGTCTTGAGGGACCCTATGATTTCAAAGTAGATTTCACAGGCCCTATTACCAGCAAATTCGTGGTAAACGATGTTATTACCATTGAATACACCGCCATTGTGGATGAAGATATCGCTCCTCACGTTGCCAACAAGAACGAAGCTACGCTTTTTTACCACAATGACCCCACTGCCGCAACTCCCACCTTTGGTAGCAGCTCAGCTACAGCAAACGTATATACTTATATGTTCGTTATGACTAAGTTCTCTGAGGATGCTAACGGCAACTTCTCTAATCACACCCGTCTTGCAGGCGCAAAGTTTAAATTCTATGAAAAAGGCTCCAGCGAACCTATTAAATTCATTCTTAAAGAAGTTAAAGGAAAACCGCAGTACTTTGTTGCACCCACAGGAACAACCGAAACAACCTACACTGAGATTGAAGTAATCAGCAGCGGACTTCCCGAAGGAGATGTTGAAAACTCTACATATCTTGGTGGAAATATGGGTGATATTACTCTGTTCGGTCTTGCTGAGGGCGAATATGAAATAGAGGAAACAGCAGCTCCCGATGGCTATGTTCTTCCTGAAAACCGTTTTTCAATTAAAATTGAAGATGTTGTTGATGACTACGGCAACATTTCAACCCTGACCGTTACAGGTGACCATACCGGAAACGGTTCTTTGGGTAATGCGGGCGGTAACTACCGTAATTTGCTTACCTGGGTTGATATTGCTAACAAACCCGGTGCAGCACTTCCCGAAACCGGTGGTATCGGTACCACAATCTTCACCGTTTTAGGTATCGTACTTATGGCAGGTGCAGCAGCTTTTTTTACTTCAAGAAAAAGAAGTAGTGTGGCATAAAAGAAATATTCGTTTTTGACGGAGCGACTCTTTTTAGCCACCCCGCAAAGCTATTTCTTTTTCTAAACCAACAATAAAGATAACTAAAAGGAGGGAAAGACCAATGAAGAAACATATGTCAACGATTATCGTAGTTGTTATATTCATCTGCGGTCTTTCCCTCTTTCTTTATCCTACTTTCAGTAATCTCTATAACGAATACTTAAATAAGCAGCTTATTGGAGATTATAAAGAGGCTTTTGCGGATATTAAACCCGAACAGCATCAAAAAGCCAAGTCAGATGCATTGTCTTACAGCGAAAACAAATCAAATCCCGACAAATTAGAAGAACTTGGTTTAACATATGAAAATGTTCTTAATGTGGCAGATAACGGCATTATGGGATATATTGAAATCCCTAAAATAAGTGTATCTTTGGTTATCTACCACAGCATTGAGGAGAATGTATTGCAAAAAGGTATCGGTCACGTGCCGGAAAGCTCTCTGCCAATTGGTGGCAAGAGCACCCACTGCGTGCTCGCAGGGCATACAGGACTGCCTTCTGCAAAGTTACTTACCAATATTGATCACTTAAAAATTGGTGATGTTTTTTATATTCATGTGTTAGACGAGGTTCTCCAGTACCAAATCGATGATATCTCGGTGGTGGAGCCGGACGAGGTTTCAAGGCTGAATGTTATCAGTGGAAAAGACTGTGTCACTTTGGTTACTTGCACGCCCTATGGTGTCAACTCTCATCGTTTGCTTGTACGTGGTGTTCGTGTAGATGGTTCCGATCTGTCTGCGAATAAAGACGGCGTTACCAACGAACTTTTAAATATAGATATGAAATACCTGCTAACCTTTTCTTTGATTGGGCTATGTATTATCTTTATAGCGGTAGTCAAATTGCGTTCAATCCATAAAAAAAGAAAGGTACAGAGCAATGAAGGCGGCGAAAGCAAGAATGAAAAAGACAATTAAAACAATATGTATGTTACTGCTTTGTGTGTTGTTTATAGTAGGGGCGGTTATACCCTGTTATGCGGCAACCGAAAGCGGAAAGATATCCATATTGTTAGAAGATAAAGATAATAATAAAATTGATGGAATTACTGTTCATATATGCAAAATTGCAGATATGAATAGCACCGGATATTATCCGTCTGAAAACTTTGAAAATTCCGGCATCTCTATTTCGGGAATAATTAACTCTCCAACTGAGTCTACAGCAAAGGATATTACAGACTACATCAGTGATAACAATATAGAATCTGCATCGGCTATAACAGAAAACGGCAAGGCATCTTTTTCCGACTTGGACTTGGGAATATGGCTTGTGTTCTGCGAGGAAGATAGCAAATACACGTTCAATCCTTATTTTGTGTTTTTACCGTATGAATCTGGGGGTAAACTGTATTATGAAATTACATCCTCTCCCAAAGCAGAGGATAGTAAACCCAATTTGATCAATATATATGTTGTAAAAAAGTGGGACGATAAAAATAATGCCGCAAAGAAGAGGCCGGAATCGGTAACAATAGAACTTCTTGACGGGGAAAAAGTTATTTCCTCTGCGGTCTTAAACGAACAAAATGGATGGGCACATACCTTTACCGATGTTTCGAAAGACGGTAATTATTCCGTTAAAGAAAAAAAGGTTGAGTATTACACTGCCAAATATAACGGCGATGTATTGGGCGGTTTTATCGTAACCAATTTCTATAATGGAGAAAAACTGCCTCAAACCGGACAGTTCTGGTGGCCAATCGTGATTATTTCCGTTGCCGGTATTGCCTTTGTTCTGCTTGGAATCATAGAATTGGGAGCACGGAAAATTGGAAAGAAGAACAAATAAACGGGGACTAATATTCCTTGTAATTGGATTGCTACTTATCCTCATTGCAGGTGGCTGGTATGTTTATAACCTTGTAGAAGATAATAATGCAGGCAAAAGCGCAACCGATTTGCTCGAAAAAATTGAGAAGCAGCAAACGGAACAAGACAATACCGAGGAATCTCCGGTTATCATTGTTGAGGGTGATGCCTTCTGCGGTAGGCTCGCTATAGAAAAGCTTGGCATTGAACTTCCCATTTTTGATGAATGGAACTACACAAGATTAAAAACAGCCCCGTGCCGTTACACAGGCGGTATATATACAAATGATATCATTATCGCAGCGCACAATTATAAGAGTCACTTCGGCAATCTGAATAGGCTGCAAATTGGTGACGAAATTTCATTCGTAGATGCATACGGTACGCAGCACCGTTATTCCGTTAAAGAAATCACGACTTTAGATGGAACCGCCGTTACGGATATGAAGTCGGGAGAATGGGATTTCACTCTGTTTACCTGTACCAAAGGTGGAGAGCAAAGAGTAACTGTGCGTTGTAATCGCATTGTTTGTAAATAATTTTTAAAAAGACCAAAAATGGTATCAAAATGTATATAAAAAGACCAAAACCGATATTAAAACTACCACTTTTCCGCTTGTAATCGCTTCTAATCGCTTGTAATCGCAAATAAGAGGCCTATAAGCGATTTGACAAGGTAAATTCTATACTGTATAATATATACGAGCTTTAAAATAATGAAGGAGTTATTCAAATAATACATTAAACCCAGAAGGTTAAGTGTATTGGTATGCTCTTTCGTAAAGCTTACGATAAAGCAAACAAAGACACTTATCTTTCGTGATAGGTGTCTTTTTTTGTTTTATGGTGTTTTGTTTCCTCTAAACGAGGTTCAAATATATTCCCGTCGATACGTTCGAAAATTGGCGTGTGACGGAGTTATGAAGGAGTGTTTTAAATTTTTGTGATTGACACAAGGGAAGTTAGTTGTACCAAAAGTTTGGTGCCGAGTGCTACAGTCTGAGTTCTGCGACGGACTGAGAATCACTAGCAGAAAAAAACCTTGAAGTCGGGTTAGACTTTATCAGCCGATGCTCTAAGGCTAATCATTCGTATAACCAAAGGAACAGGAAGTACGGAATAAAGAGCACCTTGCAGATCTGTTTTCACTTATGGCAATCTGTGAACGAAAATAAGTGCGTAATGACGGCTTGGATTCAGCCTAAGTTATTGACGAAAATTATGGAATCCACGACGTTTGGGAGTTCCGTCGTAAAATAAAACTGCTCAAGCGGTTGTGCTACCGTCCTTTAAGGGAATTGCATACGAAGTTTCTGGGATTTAATCGGTAATGAAAATCCCCGCCGAACGAGCCTTTAGTCTCGGCGGGCTGAAATGCCTTGCACTCGGCGTAGCGTCAGTAGACAATACAAGGTTGTTTACACTCTTGAACTACAAGAGAACACGCACGGAAAATCTATTAATCTTGCGTTAAAGTAAAAATAGATTAAGCCAAGTACTAACCTTATTTTACAGCAGAATACCAGAACAGAACTTTCGCTTCGGGATGATTTATGACTGTCTCTTCGAGAGTGTATGATTTACCTTTCGAGAGCAAGTTGCACCTGCTAAACAACACCTTCGGCTCTCTGCAAGTTGTCATTCGTATTATGAATGACAAGCTGCAGGAAGCCGAAGAAGGTGACGAAGAACTTCAAGAAGCAGGTGCTATGACTATCATTTCTATGATGATAAATGACTGTCCTTTTGAAATGATTTATGACTCTCTTTTTGGGAGCCGAGCCGTTTCTATTGGACGAAGTCAGATAGAAACGGCTCGGAGACGCAGTCGGAGAGCCGAGATTAGCAGGGCATAATACCCCGCGTCAAAGAAGAATCAGTAAGAAATG
>JAZRNX010000094.1:0-1825 GCA_045648365.1 Acutalibacteraceae bacterium | reverse complement strand
ATAGGTATCATCTCAAAAAAAAGATAGCCGAATATCACCATCATGTAATATATCCCCAAGAAAATAATGTCATAATCCACTTTGAGGAGACTTCTTCTCTTAATCAATTGACTAAAGCCAATACAGCCAAATATCATACAGATAAAAATGGGAATAAGTCCTAGCCAGTCTGTAATATGATAAATTTCCATATGCACACCTGTTAATTTGTGAAACCAACAGTTAATCGTTGCAAAACCTATATTTGTCCCATTTGCTCCAAGGGGTTGCACATCTACCTTCTGAATCAATAACGTCCAAATGACAAATGCTACAATAAATAAACTTCCTAAAAATAATAATCTTTTTCCACTTTCTTTCATTATTCTTACCCTTTCTCTTTTAACTCTTGCCCGATGGCTAATTTAAAAGTAGCAAAAGGCATCAAGAACATAAAGAAACGCAGTGTCACATGTGTGATACGATTCGTATCATGTATAAAAACACTGCGTTTTTTTTATTTCTAAAGCAATATATAGTGCATACGCACCGGATATTAATGTAATCAAAATGCAAGAAATAATCTGCTCTTTTGATGTAAGACCTGTTTCATTGGCAAAGGCACTTAATGCATTAAATACACCATGTGTAATAATACAAGGAAGCAAACTGTTAGTTCTGTAATAAATCATCATAAACATAAAGCCTACCGCAATAGCATAAACAACTTGAAGCAGATTAGGCAAGAGTTCGGCACCCGAACCATTGATTAGGTTTATGATATGGCCCACACCGAAAGTTACGCTTGACACAATAATGGCAGAGTTCTTTCCATTTTTCAGCATAGCGTTAAACAATAACCCGCGAAAAATCAACTCTTCAAGAAAACCAACGCAAAGCATCGATAAAATGTACAATATTGTTTCAAGCAGAGACATGTTTACCCTAAAACCGTGCCACATATTCGCCGTCAAAAGAAGGATTACCGGAATATAAAATAACATTTTTGATGCAGCAATATCCGCTTTACAAAAGCCATATTTTTCAGTTAAATTATTTCTTTTGATAAAAAGAAACAATATGAGCGAAAGCACCAGCAATATAGGTAAGGTAATAATCTTTGATATTCCCAATTCATCAGATATATTGTCACCTATGGAGGCTAGTATACAATACGCAATAATCCATATTATCGAAAACCCAAGCTCGCTTTTATCATAAAATTCCCTTATCATTTGGTTTTATCTCCTTCATTTTTAAAATTCGAGCTAGATTAAATCTTTGTATAAAAACAAACATTAAATCAAAGACCGCACTCAATATAGATGTTATAAAAAATACAGTAAATTCACCAAACCACACTGATGAAACAAGTGGCAAAAAACTCAAAACAACATTTGCTTCATGAACCAGTTCCGATTGAAATGATATGCTGTTGTTCCAAACGTGATGGCAAATATTAAGAAAATCTTATCGTCTATAAGCTGATATACCATACAAGAACAAATTGTCATCAGCAACGTTATGCCAAAAACACTTTTCACTATTTTCGCCATGATATCCTCCCTTGTTAAATTGGAATTTATCGCTCCGACAAACTGAAAGTTTCACATGCTTTTACACCAATTCATCTCTTATCTGTAAAATCCTACTTTCTATCTCTTTAATAATAATTTTAAATTCTTCATCAGATTTTCCAGTAGGATCTTCTAATCCCCAATTATCATCAAATGCTCTGCCAATGAAAGGACATCCAACATTACACCCCATCGAAATTGCAACATCTGGATTTGGAATATCAAAAATCAGTTTTGAATACTGAGTTTGCTCCATATCAATTCCATAT
>JAZRNX010000093.1:0-11482 GCA_045648365.1 Acutalibacteraceae bacterium | reverse complement strand
ATTACTAATCGAGGCAAAATTTATGCCGAGAAAATTATTGTCGCTACACACTTTCCTTTTGTTAATAAATACGGTGGATATTTTCTTAAAATGTATCAGCACCGCTCTTATGTTTTGGCGCTTAAAGGGGCAGAAATTCCCAATGGTATGTATGTTGACGAAAATATTAAAGGATTATCTTTTAGAGAGTATAGCGGTATGCTTCTTTTAGGGGGAGGCAGTCACAGAACGGGTAAAAAAGGCGGAAATTGGCAGGAACTTCGGGAATTTGCCAAGGAGAATTACCCCGAAAGCCGAGAGATTGCTCACTGGGCAACACAGGATTGTATGACTCTTGACAGTATACCATATATCGGGAAGTATTCCCCGAAAACACCTCAAATTTATGTGGGGGCGGGCTTCAATAAATGGGGTATGAGCTCATCTATGGCGGTGGCTGTGATTTTAACGGATATGATAAAGGGCAAAGAAAATGATTATGCCAAGGTTTTTGAGCCCTCAAGAAGTATATTGCACCCGCAACTTGCAATAAACTTGGCGGAAACGGCTATCAATATGGTTACACCCACAGCACCCCGTTGCCCTCATTTAGGGTGCGCGCTTAAATATAATCCTTGCGAACATTCGTGGGATTGCCCTTGCCACGGCTCAAGATTTACAGAAGACGGCAAACTCATAGAAAATCCCGCTACTGATGATAAGAAGTTATAAAATTTTTGCTCTGCTCTTGCACCAATAACAGCAATATGATATAATGCCTAAAACGTCATATGTTTTAGGCATTTTTATTTGGAGAGCTAATATGGATATCAGAAAAGAATCACTAAAAAAGCATTATGAGTGGGGTGGAAAAATTGAGGTTATTTCTCGTGCTCCCATCAATTCAAGAGAGGACCTTTCCCTTGCATACACCCCCGGTGTAGCCGAGCCCTGCCTTGAAATCCAAAAGGATATAAATAAATCCTATGAATTAACTCGCCGCTCAAATCTGGTGGCTGTAATTACCGACGGAACTGCGGTTTTAGGGCTTGGCGACATAGGCGCAGAGGCGGGTATGCCCGTTATGGAAGGCAAGTGTGCACTCTTTAAAACCTTCGCTGATGTGGATGCTTTTCCGCTCTGCATAAAGTCAAAAGATGTGGATGAAATTGTGCGCACAATCTATCTTTTATCCGGTAGTTTCGGCGGCATAAATCTTGAGGATATTTCGGCTCCCCGTTGCTTTGAAATCGAGAGAAAACTTAAGGAAATATGCGATATTCCCGTGTTTCACGATGACCAACATGGCACCGCAATAGTGGTTGCCGCAGCCCTTATAAACGCCCTTAAATGCGTTAAAAAAGAGATTGGTGAAGTGAAGATTGTAATTAACGGCGCGGGCTCTGCAGGTATTGCTATCGGTAAGCATTTAATAAATATGGGAGTAAAAAACCTTACCTTCTGTGACCGTTTTGGAATTATATATAAAGGCGACCCTAATAACAATTCCGTCCAAGAAGAAGTGGCTGAAATCACCAATCTTGAGGGCAAAAAAGGTGAGCTTTCTGATGCTCTTTGCGGCGCTGATGTGTTTATAGGTGTTTCTGCGCCAAATCTCGTTACACCCGAAATGGTTAAATCTATGGCAAGGGATAGTATCTTATTTCCAATGGCTAATCCTACCCCCGAAATTATGCCCCTTCTTGCTAAAGAGGCGGGTGCCAGAATTGTTGGTACAGGCCGTTCGGATTTTCCAAATCAGATAAATAATGTTTTAGCTTTCCCCGGTATATTCAGAGGCGCTCTCGATTGTAGAGCAACCTGCATTAACGAGGAAATGAAGGTTGCAACCTCCTATGCTTTAGCTGCGCTTATACCTGATGATGAAATAAATGAGCAAAATATTATTCCAAACGCTCTCGATAAGAGGGTAGCAAACGCGGTTTCTGAGGCGGTTATTAAGACTGCAAAGAAAACAGGTGTATCCCGAATATAGCCCCAAAAACCACATAAAATTTAGTAACGGCTTTCGCTTGGCGAAGGCCGTTTTTTATGCGAACAAGGTGGAGTTTTTTACCGTCTATATTATATATAATAATATTATATACTCTATAGTTATTTTTACTTGATTATTAGGTGTCATTGTAGTATAATTATTGTGTATAATTGTATAGATTGTATGCTTAGGAAAGAATATTGTAAAATAACTGTTAAATTATGTTTAAGAAATCGTCTCGAAAATGAGTATAGAATCATATTTGAAAGCGAGATGCAACTTAAAATAGGGGATATAACGCAATGTATAAGTATATTATAAAAAGATTAATTGATTTTGTCTTGTCGAGTATGGCAATTGTTGTTTTAGCGCTTCCAATGTTGATTATTGCTATGGCCATAAAGATTGATGACCCAGGTCCTGTACTTTTTAAGCAAAGGCGAGTGGGCCAAAAGAAAAATGGCGAGCTTACATATTTTATGATTTGGAAATTCCGTAGTATGAAGATGTCAACTCCTCACGATGTTCCCACTCATCTTCTTGAAAACCCTGAGCAGTATATAACTCGGGTAGGAAGTTTCATCAGAAAAACAAGTTTGGATGAACTTCCCCAAATCTTTCAAGTGTTCACATCTAAGTTATCCGTGGTGGGTCCCCGACCTGCTTTGTGGTCTCAGGATGATTTAGTAGCCGAAAGGGAAAAATACGGTGCAAATGATATTAAACCCGGTATAACAGGATGGGCGCAAATCAATGGCCGTGATGAACTCGAAATTGACGTTAAGGCAAAATTCGACGGTGAATATGCCGAGGCAATAAGCGCAGGTCACTTTAAGGGTTTTGCTATGGATGTTAAATGTTTCTTTGGTACCATCGGTAGCGTTCTGAAATCCGAGGGCGTAGTTGAAGGCGGTACAGGCGAGCTTAAGAAGCAAGAAGCAGAGAAAGAGACGATTACAAAATGAAAATACTTTTTATTACTGCAGAAGGTTTTGATACTCCGAATCCAAATAATCAAATGGCAGAAACAATGATTCGTGGATTTTGTGAGGCAGGACATAGTGTTCATCTGCTCCAGAGCCACCGAAAAGGTATCAATCCTGATATACCTGAATCATTGGAGGCGTTTGAAAAGTTTACTTGCGATACGATTGTGCGTAAAGTGGTTGATAAAACCAATTTTATAAGAAGATATTTAAACGATTTTCGATATGCTTTTCAAGCAATGAAGTATTGGAAAAAGGTGAAGGATGCAGATGTAATATATCTGCAATCCAATCCCACTATAATTTATCCCATGCTTTTGCTTCGTGCTTTTAAAAGAAAAGTTCCTATCGTTTATTCAATTTACGATGTTTTTCCGGGTCATGCATATGATATCGGCGTTATAGGCAGTAAATTTTTGTATAATGTTTTGCGTATTATGCAAAAACCTTGCTACAAAATGGCCGATGCCATAGTGGTGCTGGGCGAAGATATGAAAACTAAGGTTGTAGAGCAGGGTGCGAAGGCGGAGAATGTATTTGTGGTAGAAGCGTGGTATGATGTTACAAATATGCGCGAGATTCCACGAGAGCAAAATCGTTTTCTCCAAAAACATCAAATATCGGATGATAAGTTTTGTGTGCAGTTCGCCGGAACAATAGGATATGTTTTTAATTATAAAACTGTGATTGAACTTGCTAAAAAACTTTTGCCCTATGAGGATATAGTTATACAAATCATTGGCGACGGAAATGTGAAAAATCAATTCGTAAGCGAAGCTCGGGAGTTGGGGCTAAATAATATTGAGTTTTATCCTCTTCAACCTGTGGAGCTAGTCCCAGATGTTTATAGCGCTTGCGATGTTTGTATAATTCCTCTTCAAAAGGGAGTAATCGGAAACGGAATACCAAGCAAGGCACCGCTATTGATGGCGTGCCGAAAGGTAATTATCAATTCGGTTGAGGATTCATATTATGCAAGAATGTTCCAAGAAAACAAAATGGGATTTTCTGTAAATATTGAGGATTATGATGCTCTGGCTGATGCTGTGGTTTCACTTAAAAATTCCCCAGAAAAGCTTTCTGAAATGGAGCAGAACTCCTATAACTTCGGAATAGAAAATTATGCCAGTGATAAAAGTATAAAAAAATTGATTGATATATTAGAGCAGGTTAAGAGATAAGATAGCGACCAATATATCAATGCGGATTATTAAAGGAGATAGTATGAAGATACTCATTGTTGGTTTTTCAAAAATTAAATATATGCCATATATGAATTTCTATCTTGAAAATATCGATACGGTATCTAATGACCTTCATCTTCTTTATTGGAATCGAGATTTAAAGGAAGAAAACACCGATTTTTTATCGGGTATTACACTACATGAGTTTTGCTGTAAGCAAGATGATGATGTGGCAAAGCTTTCGAAAATCGGCAGTTTTATTAAGTTTAGAAAATATGTTAAGCGTGTTATAAAAAAAGGAAAATTCGATTTTATAATAGTGTTGCATTCGCTTCCCGGAGTACTTATTTGCGACTTGCTTAGAAGAAATTATAAGAATAAATATATCTTCGATTATAGGGATTCAACCTATGAAGGATTTCCTCCCTTTAAAAAGGTGGTAGGAAATCTTGTGGAGAATTCAAGCGCAACCTTTGTGAGCAGTGATGCGTTCCGTCGGTTTTTACCCATAGAGTGCAAGGATAAAATTTTTACTTCACACAATATGTTGATGGATTCTTTGAATCATAGAGATGAAAAGAAAAATCATGGAATAGAATCGGATAAAATACGAGTGTCTTTCTGGGGATTTATTCGTCACGAAGAAATCAATCGAGAACTTATTAAAAAAATCTCTGCTGATGCAAGATTCGAGTTGCATTATTACGGTAGGGAACAACAGGTGGCTTTAAATTTAAAGCAATATTCCAAGGAAATTAATGCTCAAAATGTTTTTTTCCATGGTGAATATAAACCTGAAGACAGATATGAATTCGTTCGCACCACGGATATTATACACAATGTTTATAATGATGCAAATACGATGCTCGCTATGGGCAATAAGTATTACGATGCCGCGATTTTCTATATACCGATTATGTCAATGCGAGGAGCATTTATGGCGGATATGGCGGGTAAAGCGGGTATAGGTTTTGATGTCGACCCGTACGACGATGACTTTTTAAATAAATTGTTTGAAGCGTATAGCAGTCTTAATAAAAAGGAATTCTATAATAATTGCGATAAAGAGCTTGAAAGAGTTCTTTGTGAATACAACTGCGGTTCAGAGCTTATCAGAAATTTAGTCAGTTAGGGAAGAGAGGGATAAAGAATGCAGGTCATTTATTTAGCATCGGTTTTTGATGATGAATGCTTGAAAAAAAGATTCGATGAAAAACCTGTTCTTCCTTATGCCGCAAATAGATACAACACCTTGCTTTTTGAGGGAATTGTAAAGAATCATATTGATACAGATGTTTTATCGGTTGTGCCTATAAATCGTAATCTTTACAAGAAAATTCTTTTTAAGGGCTATACCGTAAAAAAAGATGGGTTGAGAATCCGTTATTTGTCTCAGATTAATCTGCCGATTATAAAGAACATATTTAATGTTTTTGGCGTTTTTTTTAAGATACTGTTTGCCCCAAAGGATTCGGTTATCATTTGTGATGTTTTGGTTGTGTCCGCATCAATAGGAGCGTTTTTTGCGGCAAAAATCAGAGGATTTAAGAAATTGGGAATCGTAACCGACCTTCCTAAATTTCAACCAATATCCAAGCGTTCGTTTATGAGGAAAATGAACGATATGCTTATAACTGCTTTGGATGGATATGTTTTCCTCACAAAGCAGATGAATGATGAAATCAACAAAGCCCAAAAGCCATATATCGTTCTGGAGGGTCACGCCAATGACGATATGAAAGAAAAAAATCATAAGCCCTTTGAAAAGGGTAATAAAAAAGTCGTTTATGCGGGAGCAACAGAAAAAATTTATGGTATAGAAATGCTTTGCAAGGCGTTTTTGGATATTGCCGCTCCCGATGAGACATTACATATCTACGGCAAGGGCGATTATGAAGAAGAACTTTGTGTTCTGGCGAAAGAAAATGAAAATATTGTGTATCATGGGAATAGACCTAATGCCGAAATAATTGAGGCGGAACTTGGCGCCACGCTTCTTGTAAACCCCCGACCAACAGATGGTGAATACACAAAGTTTTCATTTCCTTCGAAAACATTGGAATATATGGCTGCCGGCGCTCCCGTTCTTTCATCTAGGTTGGAAGGCATACCTGATGAATATGAGAAATATATTTTCTTTTTCACCGAAAATACACAGGAAAGTCTCGGCAAAAAAATGCGTGAAATTTTAGACATTTCACCTGAGAAACTTGCCAATATAGGAGCTGCGGCAAGAAAATTTGCTCTTGAGCAAAAAAACAATGTGATACAAGCTAAAAAAATAATAGATTTTTTGAGTTTGCTGTAATTTAAGGAGAATTACCAATGCAGGAAAAAACGCTATCGCAAAATAAAATAACAAAAGATACGGTTATTCTTATGATGGGATTATTCTATCCTGCACTTAATAACTATATTTGGCGTGTGGTTGTTGCGATTACAGGCATTTTTAGAGTAAATTTTTCAAATCAAGTATTTAATGTTATAGTATGGACACTTGTTCTCGCATATATGGCTTTCACATCTCGAAATCCCAAAATAAACTTTAAAACTTGCATAATTGCCATATCATTTTTATTGGTTGCTTTATTGAGCTTTATTTTAACGGATTATGAATACTTTTCGATTTCGGTTTTTGCAACTCTTGCGATTGGAACTCTTTCCTTCTTTTTTCAGGGTTCACTCATAAATTTGAAAAGAGCATCTCATATGCATCTGTATATGGCGGCTATTGTAACATTAATCGTGTCTATAATCTATTCGGTTTACACAGTTGATAGTCAAAACTTATCTCTTGAAGATAACATGGATTTTGCATATAAGGTGTTACCGTCGGTGCTGATTATCTTTTCGTGGCTTTTTACTAAAAGAAATAAAACGGTAGCAATTATATTTTCTGTAATCGGAACTGTTTTTTTGATACTGCAAGGAACAAGAGGACCGATTTTTTGCCTTGCTGCTTTTATATGCCTTATGATGTATAAAAAATATGGTTTAGGGAAGTCCTTCTTTAAAGTTGGTATAATTGCTGTGGTAATTGCATTTTTAGTAAATTCACAGAGCGTACAAAAAGAACTTGTCGATTTAACAAACAAAATCGATTCATCGGGATATAGCTCCAGATTTATTACCATGGCCCTTGATGAAGAACTATCTGATGCCAACGGAAGAGAAGCAATACAAGAAACCTTGCTTAATGATATAAAAGAAAATCCCCTTAAAATTCGCGGAATGTTTGCGGACAGGCAGAGTACACGAGGTTTGGTGGATTCAGAATATGATACTGTCCATTCACAAGGCACATATGCTCACAACTTATGGATAGAGCTTCTATACGATTGGGGCGTATTCCTGGGTGGGATTATATTAATCGCGATATTGTTTGTGTTGTTAAAAACAATTATAAAAATCGATACAAACGATTCTTATATAGTGATGTTATTTGTTTGTACTGGATTTATACATCTGTTTTTATCAGGTTCGTATTTGCAAAGTTCTAATTTTTTCTTCCTTATGGGAATTGCGGTGAACTATAGCGCTAATTTTGTTAATAGAAAAAAGGATGTGTTAGTATAAAGATAGCAGAAATAAATATGCTGACCAATGGCAGTACCGGTAAAATAATGCTTCAGATTGCGAAAACCGCAGAGGCAGCCGGACATATTGTTAGAACATATTCTCCCATTCCTTTTGTAAGAGGCAAGAAAAATCAATTACCAGATATACCTAATCATTTTTGGTGGGGTAGCCGATTAGAAGCCATGTTTCACTATTATACCGGCGCACTTTTAGGCGCAAATGGACTTTTTTCTCACATTGGCACACGGAAATTAGTTAGTCATTTAAAAAAGTTTTCTCCTGAGGTTATACATTTACACAATATTCATGGTTTCTGCCTCAATTTACCTATATTTTTTAAATATGTGAAAAGGTCAGGGGCGAAGGTTGTTTGGACTTTTCATGATTGTTGGCCCTTTACAGGTCATTGTCCGCATTTCACTTTAATTGGATGCGACAAATGGCAGACTGTTTGTGAAAATTGTCCTCAGCCTAAAATTTATCCAAAAATGTATTTGGATACCGCAAAATTAATGTATCGAAAAAAGAAAGAATGGTTCGGCGAGTTAAACGATTTAACTATTGTTACACCATCTCAGTGGTTAGCAGACCTTACTAAAAAATCTTTTTTGAGCAAACATACAATTCAAGTAATAAATAACGGAATCGATTTATCTGTCTTCATTCCTCGCGAATCGAACTTCAGAGAAAAATATAATATAAAAGCCAAATATGTGCTTCTGGGCGTTTCTTTTGACTGGGGACGCCGAAAAGGTCTTGATGTTTTAATAGAACTTGCTAAAAGATTAGACCCTAAAGTTTATCAAATTGTTTTAGTAGGAACAGATGATAATATAGATAAGCAGTTGCCGAGCAATATAATTTCAATTCATCGAACTAATAATCAAATAGAACTTGCCGAAATATATTCGGCGGCAGATTTGTTTGTTAATCCCACAAGGGAAGAGAACTATCCCACAGTCAATATGGAATCAATCGCTTGTGGAACTCCTGTTTTAACCTTTAATACAGGCGGCAGCCCTGAAATCCCCGATGATTTAACGGGAACTGTTGTTGCGTATGATGATATTGACAGTATGGAGAAGGAGATTATACGCATTACTGAGCAATCGGTGTTTAAAAAAGAGGATTGCTTAAAAAGGGCCGAACAATTCGATATGAATTTAAAGTTTAAGGAGTATCTGCAACTTTATGAAAATTCTTCACATATCACTGATGGGACCATATACGGATAATTGGTCCTATCAAGAAAATATTCTTCCTAAAATACAGTATCAACAAGGGCATACAGTTACAGTTATCGCTCCTTGCTTAAAGCATACAAATGATGGCTCAATAGTGGATACAGAGCCGGATGATTATATTGTTGATGATGGAGTTCGGGTTATTAGGCTTCCGTTAAAAACAAACAAAGGTATAGTTGGGAAAATCAACAATGTGCGCCGCCCATATAAGCTATATCCACTGTTATGTGAATTATCACCCGACTTAATTATGGTACATGGACTGGGTCAAGGGAAAAGCAATTTTGATATTGCAAAATATTTAAGAAAACAGCCTTCTTGTGTTCTTGTGGGCGATGTGCATATGTATGCCACACTGGCCGCAGAAAAAATCAAATCTTTTAAGTCGGGAATTATCGATGCTTACAATAAATATTGCAGAGAAAAACTTTACCCATTTTATAAGAAAGTATTTGGTATTACCACGGCTTGTGTGGATTATGCGGTAAAAGAATATAATCTGCCACCTCAAAAGGTAGAGCTTCTACCCCTGGGTTTCGACCCCAATATGTGCTGCTATGAAGACAAAGAAAAGTCCCGCCAAGAATTCCGTCAAAAATATCAATTTGGCGAAGATGATTTTTTAATTGCGCATGGTGGAAAGATTATTAAGCGTAGGAAGACTCCCGAGACAATTGAAGCGGTTATGAAGATAGAAAATCCCAAGGTTAAACTTGTGATTTTTGGTGGCATAGATGAGGAAATGAAACCTCAGGTTGAGCCTCTTATTCATAAGTATTCTGATAGAGTTCTTTATCTTGGCAGCCTTACTCCAGAGGAATACCATTCAGTATATCACGCTTCTGATATGGCCCTATTCCCAGGAGGACAATCGGTGCTTTGGCAACAGGCGATTGGTTGCGGTTTGCCGATTTTAGTGGGCAACGATAAGGATTTGGATTATCTAAATCGGGGAGGCAACACAGCCTTTATTGATGATACTTCCGCACAAGGTATATATGAAATGATTTTAAATGTTTTGAAAGAAGAAAATTTCAGTGATATGAAAAATGCAGCAGAGAATCAAGCAAGAGAATTTTTCTCCTACGAAAGAATCGCAAAATTGGTAACGGATTGCGTGGATTGATTAATGAAATTACTTGATAAACTTAAGAAAAACGAATTTTGGTCCAGCGTGTTTAAACTTTCGGCGGGGCAGCTAATTGGTCAGGCCATTACTTTGGCTGCAACATTGGTCCTTAGCCGAATATATACGGATGCGGATTATGGAACATTCGGTATTATTACATCAACAGCGGCCATTGTTACTTCGGTTATTAGCTTAGCATTAGGTTCGGCAATTATGGTCGCCGAAACGGACGAGGATAGTAAGCGAGTATTTACGGTTTCGTATTTAATTCAATTAGTCCTGTTAGCAATAGTTTTAATTGGTATGATTGCTTTAATGCCTGTAAAACGCTTTTTTGATACTTCAATTCCATATATTGCGGCGGTATGCCTTATGGGTGTGCATATTGCTTTTAACATTCTCTTTACAATGACTCGTGTTTATATTAACCGAATGAAAATGGATAATATTCTATTTTGGAATTCTCTAATAAATGCAGGATGCACGGTGTTTATTTCTATTCCTATGGGACTACTGGGATTTGGTTTTGTAGGTTTGCTGGGAGCATCTATAATGGCTGAGGCCCTTTGTGCTGCGCAAATGATATTTGCATCATGTCCATTTAAAAAGATTCGCAGTTTTGGAGAAGTAAAGCAAACATTTATAGAGTGTAAGCGATTTATTCTATTCCAGTACCCCTCTAATATGATGGGGACATTCTCCAATAATATGCCAAATCAAACCCTATATAATATGTTCGGCAATGCAGAACTGGGCTCATATGCTATGTGCAATAAAATATTCAATTTACCACTGAATTTACTTATTGCCCCAATTCAAACGGTTTATTTTCGAACTGCTGCGCAGATGAAGGATAAATTGGAGGAATTGGCTGACTTTACCTACAATTTTTTAAAGAAAATGATGTTGATTGCCGCAGTTCCTATGATTATTTGTATGGCTTTCGGTGAATATATATTCGGTTTTGTGCTCGGCTCCCAGTGGCAGGAAGCCGGTTTGATTGCGGCAATTATGTGTCCATACTTTTTGTTTTGGTTTTGTAATAACACCATTACCTATTTGCGCGTAGCTATTGGACATCAAAAAGCGAATTTATATATGACGGTTGTTCAGTTATTGTGCGCATTGCTGGCTGTATTGGTAGCACGGTTTTGTGGAGCAGGTTTAATTACAACAATCACATTGTTTGCGAGTATTAACGGATTATTTAATTTAGCAGATAAGTCGGGAGGCCAAAGCGGTCTTAGGAAGACAACCACTGGATTCAACTCCTTGGCTCACAGAACGACATGGCTACGATCCGACTTGCACGGTTTTGTGGAGCAGGTTTAATTACAACAATCACATTGTTTGCGAGTATTAACGGATTATTTAATTTAGCAGAT